>NZ_JAAGNB010000382.1:0-236 GCF_010550475.1 Amycolatopsis sp. SID8362 | reverse complement strand
ACCCGCTGGCGCTGCCCGCCGGAGAGCGACCTCCCGCGTTCGGTGACGGCGGTCGCGACGCCGTCGGGCAGCGCGCTGGCCACCTCGTCGACGGCGGCCGCGGTCAGCGCTTCGGCGGTCCTGGGCCCGGTTTCGATGTTCTCGGCGACGGTGCCGGCGAACAGGTCGGCGTCGTGCGCGGCGACCAGGACCACCTCCCGGACCCGGCTGGGGTCCACAGTGGACAGGTCGACCGA
>NZ_JAAGNB010000282.1:0-393 GCF_010550475.1 Amycolatopsis sp. SID8362 | reverse complement strand
GGGCGCGTGCTGCTCGCGCAGCGCCGCGAGGGTCTCGGCGGTCCAGCGCACGATCCGCTCGTCCGGCCGGCGCACCGGCGGGTAGAGCACCCCGCCGGCGACGGCGGAGGTCGTCTCCCCCGGCGGCGCCGCGGCGACGACGGTGGTTTCGTGCCCGGCTTCGGCCAGCCGGTACGCACAGCTGAGCCCGACGATCCCGGCCCCGGCGACTGTCACCCGCATCCCCGCATCGTGACGCACTGGCGCCCCTCCCCCGCCCGCGGGGGACACCCACCCCTCGCACGGGTGACGACGATCGGCGCCGCAGCGGACGTCCCCGCCCATCCGCGACGCCGGGCAGACCACGCGACTTCGCCGGGACCCCGACCCCGATGCCGTGAATGACTCATTCAT
>NZ_JAAGNB010000227.1:0-2391 GCF_010550475.1 Amycolatopsis sp. SID8362 | reverse complement strand
TGGTCAGCGGCCGGCGGGCTTCGGCTTTGTAGGGAGTGAGCACGATCTGCTCGCACGGTCCCTCACAGTCCGGGCATTCGCGGGTGGTGCGGACGTCTTTGTGCCAGCCGTGGAAGCCTTTGTCCCCGGCCGGGGTCAGGCCGTGGGCGTGCAGGTGCTGGCGGATCCGCAGCCGGCGGGCGGCGGTGATGTCGGCCGTCTTGCCCGGCAACGCCGCCGACACCCACAACAACCGGCCGGTCTCGTCGGTCAGGGCGAGCACGACCAGGCCGTGATGTCTGTGTTTGCCGTTGTAGTTGGCCCGGTTGGCTTTGCCGGTGCGGCGGCGGGTCCGGATCAGGGTGCCGTCCACCAGCACCACCGCCGCGGCCCGGGCGGCCTGGCGTCGCAGGACCCGGTTCAGGCGGGCGGCGCGGACGGCGAGCAGGGTGATGACTTCCAGCACCCACCGCCGGACCGTAGAGGCGGACACGCCCATGCCGGCCCCGAGGTGGGTCAGGCGCGGATCGTCGCGCAGCACGGCCAGGACGACCAGTGCCTGCTGGGCGGGGCCGGCTTTGCGCCAGCGGGACCGCAACCGCTGGCGGTGGGCACGGATCAACCCCGCGACCAGCTGCAGGGTCTGTCCGGACAGTGGAAGGGTGACCTGGTAGGAAAGAGGACCGAAGCCCTCGGCGGATGGTTGACTCACATCTCGATCCTGCCGAGGGCTTCACCTATCTCCAGGTTCGCCACGCTGGTCCCAGCGGCACTTCGTGTCACCACAGGCAACCACCACGAACCCGACACCCTGACCAGCCACAACCAGGATGAAACAACCCCAATGTGGCCTTCGGTGCGTCAGACGCACCCAAGGCGGCCTTCGGTGCGTCTGACGCAACCAAGGCCACATTGGGGCGCTCCGGGGCTTCGAGGATCACGTGGGCGTTGGTGCCGCTGACCCCGAACGACGAGACCGCCGCCCGGCGCGGACGGCCGGTCTCCGGCCACGGCCGGGCTTCGGTGAGCAGCTCGACCGCTCCGACCGCCCAGTCGACGTGCGGCGAAGGCTCGTCGACGTGCAGGGTCGCCGGCAGCACGCCGTGCTTCATGGCCTGGACCATCTTGATCACGCCCGCGACGCCCGCCGCGGCCTGCGTGTGCCCGATGTTCGACTTGACGCTGCCCAGCCACAACGGCTCCGCGCGCTCCTGCCCGTAGGTGGCCAGCAACGCCTGCGCCTCGATTGGGTCACCCAGCGAGGTTCCGGTGCCGTGCGCTTCGACGGCGTCCACATCGGACGGTCGCAGCCGCGCGGACGCCAGCGCCGCGCGGATCACGCGTTGCTGGGCCGGGCCGTTCGGCGCGGTGAGGCCGTTCGACGCGCCGTCCTGGTTGACCGCCGTCCCGCGGACCACGGCCAGGATCGGGTGGCCGAGCCGTTTGGCGTCGGAAAGCCGTTCCACCAGCAGCATTCCCGCGCCTTCAGCCCAGCCGGTGCCGTCGGCGGACGCGGCGAACGACTTGCACCGCCCGTTGCCCGACAGCCCGCCCTGGCGGCTGAACTCGAGGAACGCGGTCGGGGTGAACATCACCGTCACGCCGCCGACCAGCGCCATCGTGCACTCGCCCGAACGCAGGGACTGCGCGGCCAGGTGCAGCGCCACCAGCGACGACGAGCACGCCGTGTCGATCGTGACCGCGGGCCCTTCCAGCCCGAACGTGTAGGCCACGCGCCCCGACGCGACGCTGCCGGCGCTGCCGTTGCCGAGGTAGCCCGCCAGGTCGTCCGGCACGGCGGTGAGCCGCGAGACGTAGTCGTGGTACATCAGCCCGGCGAACACGCCGGTCCGGCTGCCCTTCACCGAGCCCGGGTCGATGCCCGCGCGCTCGAAGGACTCCCACGCCGTCTCGAGCAACAGCCGGTGCTGCGGGTCGATCGCCATGGCTTCGCGCGGCGAGATGCCGAAGAACTCCGGGTCGAAGCGGTCGGCGTCGTAGAGGAAGCCGCCCTCGGGCACGAAGTCGGTGTCGGGCAGGTCCCAGCCCCGGTCGGTGGGGAATCCCGAGACGCCGTCGCGGCCGTCCGCGACCAGGTCCCAGAACTCCTCCGGCGAGCTGACGCCGCCGGGGTAGCGGCAGCTCATCCCGATGATGGCCAGTGGTTCGTCGGCCGGGGCGGCCGCCGTGACCGGGGCGACCGGCGCGGCCGTCCCGCCCAGCTCGGTGACCAGGTGCTCGACCAGCGCGGCCGGGCTCGGGTAGTCGAAGATCAGCGTCGCGGGCAGCCGCAGCCCGGTCGCGCCGCCGAGGCGGTTGCGCAGCTCGACCGCGGTCAGCGAGTCGAAGCCGAGGTCCTTGAAGGCGCCGTCGAGGTCGACCGCGGCCGCCGAGCCGTGCCCGAGCACGGCC
>NZ_JAAGNB010000049.1:0-5892 GCF_010550475.1 Amycolatopsis sp. SID8362 | reverse complement strand
CTGCCGCCGGCCGAACGCGACCGGGCCGTGCTCGACCTGGTCCGGACCGAAGCCGCGGTCGTCCTCGGCCACCGCGGCGCCGACGCGATCGGCAGCACCCGGCCGTTCCGCGACCTCGGGTTCGACTCGGTGACCGCCGTCGAGGTCCGCAACCGGCTGCGGGAGGTCACCGGCCTGCGGCTGGCGGCCACCGCCGTCTTCGACCACCCGACACCGGTCGCGCTGGCCCGGTTCCTGGCGGCCGAGATCACCCCCGGCGGCACGCCCGGCGAGTCGGCGTTCGGCGCGCTGGACCAGCTGGAGGCGTCGCTGGGCGACCTCGAAACAGACGAGAACCTCCGGCTGCGCGTCGAAATGCGGCTGAAGTCCCTGCTGAACCGGTGGAGCGCGGAGCCCGCGCCGGAGAAGGCGCAGCTGGCCGATGCGTCGGCCGACGAGGTCTTCGCCTTCATCGACAACGAACTCGGAATCTCCCCGCCGGCGCACTGACGCCCTGACTGGACGAACGGATGAGGTTGGCGATGTCAGAGCAGGACAAGCTCCTCGAGTACCTCAAGCGCGTGACGGCCGACCTGCACCAGACCAGGCAGCGGCTGCAGGCGGCGGAGGCGGCCGAGCAGGAGCCGATCGCCATCATCTCCCTGGCCTGCCGGTACCCGGGCGGGGTCGCCTCGCCCGAAGACCTGTGGGACCTCGTCGCGACCGGCACCGACGCGATGTCGGGCTTCCCGGACGACCGCGGCTGGGACGTCGAGCGCATGTACGGCGAGGAGGGCGCCCGCGCGGTCGAAGGCGGCTTCGTCCCCGACGCGGCCCGGTTCGACCCCGGCCTGTTCGGCATCTCGCCGCGCGAGGCGCTGGCCATGGACCCCCAGCAGCGCCTGCTGCTGGAGACGTCCTGGGAACTCCTGGAGCGCGGCCGCCTCGACCCGTTTTCCTTGCGGGGCAGCCGAACCGGCGTGTTCATCGGCGCGAACGCGTCGGGCTACAGCAGCACGCTGCAGACGGCCGCGGGCTCCGAGGGCTACCTGCTGACCGGCGAAGCGCCGAGCGTCATGTCGGGCCGGCTGTCCTACACCTTCGGGCTGGAAGGCCCTTCGGTCACTGTGGACACTGCGTGTTCGTCGTCGCTGGTCGCGCTGCACTGGGCCTGTCAGGCCTTGCGGCAGGACGAGTGCGGCCTCGCGCTGGCGGGCGGCGTCACGGTGATGGTCAGTCCGCTGGCGTTCGCCGAGTTCAGCCGCCAGCGCGGCTTGGCATCGGACGGCCGGTGCAAGTCCTTCGCCGACGCCGCCGACGGCACCGGCTGGGGCGAAGGCGTCGGCATGATCCTGCTGGAGAAGCTGTCCGACGCCCGCCGCAACGGCCACCGCATCCTCGGCGTCATCCGCGGTTCCGCGGTGAACTCGGACGGCGCGTCCAACGGCCTGACCGCCCCGAACGGCCCGTCCCAGCAGCGTGTCATCCGGCAGGCGCTCGCCAACGCGGGCCTGTCCACTTCGGACGTCGACGCCGTCGAAGCACACGGAACCGGAACGGCGCTGGGTGACCCGATCGAGGCCCAGGCCCTGCTGGCCACGTACGGCCAGGACCGCCCCGCGGACCGTCCACTGTGGCTCGGCGCGCTGAAGTCGAACATCGGGCACACGCAGTCGGCGTCCGGCATCGCGGGCGTCATCAAGATGGTCATGGCGCTGCGGCACGAGATGCTGCCCCGAACCCTGCACGTCGACGCCCCTTCGTCCGAAGTGGACTGGTCGGCCGGAGCGGTGGAACTGCTCACCGAGCCCCGCCCCTGGCCGGCCGGCGAGTCACCGCGACGCGCGGGCGTGTCGGCGTTCGGCGTGAGCGGCACGAACGTGCACGTGATCGTCGAGGAAGCCCCGGCGGTTCCGGCAGCCGAGCCGTCAGCCCCCGCGGCGGGCCTCCTGCCCTGGGTGCTGTCGGGCGCGACCGACGCGGCCCTGCACGAGCAAGCCCAGCGACTGCTGGCGGCGGACCCCGACCCCGTCGACGGCGGCTACTCCCTGGCGGTCACCCGAGCCGCCCTCGCCCGACGCGCGGTGGTGGTGGGCGCCGATCGTGAGGAGCTGCGGGCGGGTCTGGAGCGCATCGAGGACGCGATCACCGGCACAGCCGACCCGGACGCCCTGCTCGCGGTGTTGTTCACCGGCCAAGGCGCCCAACGGTCCGGCATGGGCATGTCCCTCTACACCCGCTTCCCCGCCTACGCCGAGGCTTTCGACGAGATCCTCACCCACTTCGATCCGGCACTCCGCGAGGCCTTCACCACCCAGGCTCTCCTGGATCGCACCGAGTTCACCCAACCCGCCCTCTTCGCCCTAGAAGTCGCCCTCTACCGCCTAGTCGAGTCCTTCGGCATCCGCCCAGACTTCGTAGCGGGCCACTCAATCGGCGAAATCTCGGCGGCCCACGTAGCCGGAGTCCTGTCCCTGGAAGACGCCTGCCGCCTGGTCTCCGCCCGCGCGTCCCTGATGCAGGCACTCCCGCCCGGCGGTGCCATGGTGTCAATCGCCGCCCCCGAGTCCGCGATCACCCTCACCGAGGGCGTCTCGATCGCTGCGGTGAACGGCCCGGAATCCGTGGTCATCTCCGGCGACGAGTCCGAGGTCCTGGCCATCGCCGCCCAGTTCCCGAAAACCAAGCGCCTCGCGGTGAGCCACGCGTTCCACTCACCGCTGATGGACCCCATGCTCGAGGACTTCCGCGCCGTCGCCGAGTCCCTGGAGCACCGCCCCGCGACGATACCGGTGATCTCGAATGTGAGCGGTGCTCTCGCCGAGCCGTTCACCGCCGACTACTGGGTCCGCCACGTCCGCGAGGCGGTCCGCTTCGCCGACGGAGTCGCCACGCTGCAGGCCGAGGGCGTCCAGACCTTCCTGGAGCTGGGTCCGGATGGCGTCCTCAGCGCGATGATCGACGGCGGAACCGTGAGCAGTGCTCTACGACGAGACCGCTCCGAAGAAAGAGCACTGCTCACCGCTTTGAGCACTGTTCACGTCAACGGCATCAACGTCGACTGGACGCCCTTCTTCCCCGGCGCCCGCCGCGTCGACCTCCCCGCGTACGCCTTCCAACGCGAACGCTTCTGGCCGCGCGGCGGCGTGGCCCACGGCGACGCCGGCTCTCTCGGCCTGGGCGGTCTGGACCACCCGCTGCTCGGCGCCGCGGTCAGCCTGGCGGGCCACGACGGCGTCGTCTTCACCGGACGGCTGTCCCTCGAAACCCAGCCCTGGCTCGCCGGGCACGCGCTCGGCGGGGCCGTCCTCGTCCCCGGCACCGCGCTGCTGGAACTGGCCGTCCGGGCCGGTGACCAGGTCGGCTGCGACGTCGTCGAGGAGTTGACCCTCGAAGCCCCGCTCGTCCTGCCCGCCCGCGGCGGCGTCGCGATCCAGGTGTTCGTCGGTCCCGCCGACGGCGCCGGCCGCCGCGAACTCACCCTGCACTCGCGTCCCGACGACGGTGCCACCCCCGGCCAGGACACCGACACCTGGACCCGGCACGCGAGCGGCCTCCTCGCCACCGGCGCCCAGCCGGCCGCGGAGCTGACGGAGTGGCCGCCGCCGGGCGCCGAGCGCGTCCCGACCGACGGTCTCTACGACGGACTCGCCGCCCTCGGTTTCACGTACGGCCCGGCTTTCCACGGGCTCCAGAAGGTCTGGCGCCGCGGCGAAGACACGTTCGCCGAAGTCACGCTGCCCGAGGAGTTCCAGCCCGACGCGGCCACGTTCGGCCTGCACCCCGCCCTCCTCGACGCGGCCCTGCACCCGCTCGGCCTCGCCGCCCCCGCGGACACGCCCGCGACGGGCACCGGCGGCATGCCGTTCTCGTGGAGCGGCGTCACCCTGCACGCTTCGGGCGCTACAGCACTACGCGTCCGGTTGTCCCCGGCAGGCGACAACGCGGTCTCGGTGACGGTCCACGATCAGTCCGGCGGCCCCGTCGCGTCGGTGGGTTCCCTGGTCCTGCGCCCGATCGCCAGTCCCGCGGCGCCCACTCAGAACGGCTCGCTCTTCCGTCTCGACTGGACCTCGGTACCGGCAGCTCCCGCGACCGACGCGGTCGTCCTCGGCCCGGACACCCTCGGCCTCGGCCTCTCGCTCACGCCCGACCTGGAAACCGACGCCTCCCTCGTCTTCGCCGTCCCCGACATGGCCGCGACCGCCGTCCAGGCTGCCACCCACCGGGCACTGGCACTGGTCCAGGACTGGCTCGCCGCCGACCGCCCCGGCCGGCTGGTCGTCGTGACCCGCGACGCCGCCACGGATCCCGCCGCGGCCGCCGTCCAGGGCCTGGTGCGCTCGGCCCAATCCGAGCACCCGGGCCGCTTCCAGCTCCTCGACCTCGACGGCACCGAAACCCCCGACCTCACCACCCTCCCCGCGTCCGAACCCCAGCTCGCCGTCCGCGACGGCAAGTTCACCGCGCCCCGCCTGGTCCGTGCCCACAGTGGCGCCCTGACCGTCCCGGATGGACAGTGGCGGCTCGCCACCACCGGCGGCACCCTCGACGGCCTCACCCTCCAGCCGCAGTCCGAACAGGAACTCGGCCGGGGCGAGGTCCGGGTCGCCGTGCGCGCCGCCGGCGTCAACTTCCGCGACGTCCTGATCGCGCTCGGCATGTACCCGGACCCGGACGCCGTCCTCGGGTCGGAAGCCGCCGGCGTCGTCACCGAAGTCGGGCCGGACGTCACCGGCCTCGCGCCCGGCGATCGCGTGCTGGGCCTGTTCACCGGCGCGTTCGGGCCCACCGCCGTCACCGACGCGCGGCTGCTCGTCCCGGTGCCCGCGGGCTGGACGTTCGCCGAGGCCGCCGCCGTGCCGGTCGCGTTCGTCACCGCCTACTACGCCCTGTTCGACCTCGGCGGGCTCGAAGCCGGCCAGTCCGTGCTCATCCACGCCGCGGCCGGCGGGGTCGGCATGGCCGCCGTCCAGCTCGCGCGCACGAAGAACGCCGAGGTGTTCGCCACGGCGAGCCCGGCCAAGCACGACGCCGTCCGCGCGCTCGGCGTCACGAACATCGCGTCCTCACGCGATCTCGAATTCTCGCAACGGTTCCTCGCCGCCACCGAAGGCCGCGGCGTGGACGTCGTCCTCAACTCGCTCACCGGGTCCTTTGTGGACGCGTCGTTCGACCTGCTCCCGCGCGGCGGCCGGTTCCTCGAGATGGGCAAGACCGACCTGCGCGGCCCGGACGCCCGCGAAGGCGTCACCTACCTCCCGTTCGACCTCGGCGACCCGGGCCCGGACCGCATCCAGGAGATCCTCCGCGACCTGCTGACGCTGTTCGCGGACCACGAGCTGACCCCGCTTCCGCTCACGGCCTGGGACATCGTCCGCGCGCCGGACGCGTTCCGGTTCATCAGCCAGGCCAAGCACGTCGGCAAGAACGTCCTGACCGTCCCGGCCGCGCCGGACCCGGACGGCACCGTGCTCGTCACCGGCGGCACCGGCACCCTCGGCGGCCTGCTGGCACGCCACCTCGTGACCACCCACGGCGTCCGGCACCTCCTGCTGACCAGCCGCCGCGGCGCCGCCGCCCCGGGCGCGGCCGAACTGGTCGCGGAACTCACCTCGCTCGGCGCCGACGTGCGCGTCGAAAGCTGCGACGTCACCGACCGCGCCGCCCTCGCCGCGCTGCTGGATCCGGTGCGCCTGACCGGTGTCGTGCACACCGCGGGCGTTCTCGACGACGGCGTCGTCGAGTCCCTCACCCCCGAGCGGCTCGACGCGGTCGTCGGGCCCAAGGTCGACGCCGCGCTCAACCTCCACGAGCTGACCCGCGACCACGACCTCGCGTGGTTCGCCCTGTACTCCTCGCTGGCCGGGGTCGCCGGCGCGGCGGGCCAGGGCAACTACGCGGCCGCCAACG
>NZ_JAAGNB010001865.1:0-433 GCF_010550475.1 Amycolatopsis sp. SID8362 | reverse complement strand
GGCCGCGCGCTCGAACCGGCGCAGGATCTCACGGCGCGCGGCGGCGTCGAGCGCTTCGGCGAACAGCCACGCGGGGTAGCACGACAGCCAAGCGTGTTGCACCTCCAGCCAGCGCGGCGTCCACCGCGCGACGCCGCCGACCGCGCCGGGCTCGGCCGAGCCACCGGGGTGGCAGACCATCGCGAGCACGGCGGCGACGAGCGCTTCGCCGTCGCTGACGACGGTGAGCAGATAGGGGCTGCGCGACCACCGCGACTCCGTGCACAACAGGCCGTAGTCCCAGGTCAGCGGCGCCTGCTGGGCTTCGAGGAACGCGGCCCAGCCAGCCGGCTCCGGGTCGGTACGCGGGTCCAGCACCCGCACGGTGAACGTCATCGGCCCAGCACCAACCTCGGCACAGCCACCGAGAACAGGCTCCGCGTGCCGAAGCCCA
>NZ_JAAGNB010001807.1:0-498 GCF_010550475.1 Amycolatopsis sp. SID8362 | reverse complement strand
CCGACGACGCCGGCCCCGCCCGCCGCGGCGGTGTTGGCCCAGCCGCCGCCCTGGCCGAGCAGCGCCGTGCTGATCACCGAGGCGAACAGCGGCGGGACCCCGGCGGCGAGCGTCAGCGACGACCAGTCGCGGCGCAGCTGCACCGGCGTCGTCGCGAGCTGGACCATGAGCAGGAAGGTGACCAGTTCGGCGGTGAACCCGCGGGTGATCATCGGCGCGCAGACGACGCAGCCGACGACGACGGCGGCGGCCAGCAGCGGCGACTCCCAGCGCACGGCCACGAGCAGCCCGCCGACGGTGATCGCCAGCCCGGCGGCGAGCCCGGCGAGCACCGGCAGGAACTCGTAGAGCGACGTCGCGGCGACGGCGTCCAGGTAGAGCGTCGCGATCCCGGTGGCGGCGAGCGCGAAGGCGCCCGTGCGGCCGGCGGGCTTGCGGTGCAGCCACACGCCGGTGCCGGTCAATGCCAGCCCGAAGGCGGCGCCGACGAGCACCCGC
>NZ_JAAGNB010001759.1:0-2741 GCF_010550475.1 Amycolatopsis sp. SID8362 | reverse complement strand
ACCTTCGTCGACTACGACACCCAACCCCGCGAATACGAACTCTCCGTCGCCCAGACCGTCCTACGCGTGCACTCCCGCGTCGCCGACCTCTACAACACCCCCCACAACCAGACCGAACAGCAACTCCGCCTCACCATCGAAGCCCTCCGGGAACGCCAGGAACACGAACTGGTCAACAACACCGACTTCGGGCTCCTGCACAACGCCGACTTCGCCCAGCGCATCCCCACCCGCACCGGCCCACCCACCCCCGACGACCTCGACGAACTACTCACCCTCGTCTGGAAAGACCCCGCCTTCTTCCTCGCCCACCCCACCACCATCGCCGCGTTCGGCCGCGAATGCACCAAAGCCGGCATCTACCCGACCTCCGTCGACCTCGGCGGCCACCAGGTCCCCGCCTGGCGCGGCGTCCCGATCCTGCCCTGCAACAAAATCCCCGTCTCCGACACCCGCACCAGCTCCATCCTGCTGATGCGCACCGGCGAACAAGCCCAAGGCGTGATCGGACTGCACCAGACCGGGCTCCCGGACGAATACCAGCCGGGCCTGAACGTGCGGTTCATGGGCATCAGCGAGCAGGCCATCATCTCCTACCTCGTCTCCGCCTACTACTCCGCCGCCGTCCTCGTCCCCGACGCCCTCGCCGTGCTGGAAAGCGTCGAACTCGGCCGGGAAAGCTGACCCGGTGACGATCATCGAGGAACCCGCCGCGGCGCAGCTGTCCCTCGGGACCGCCGCCGCGCGGACCCTGGCCACCACCACCAAAACCCGCCCCCAGATGCGGGGCATCACCCCCCGCTGGCTACTCACCCAGCTCCCCTGGGTCGACGTCCCCGCCGGGTCCTACCGGGTCAACCGGCGCCTCACCTACACCCTCGGCGACGGCAAACTCTCCTTCTACACCACCGGCACCCGCGTCCACGTCGTCCCCGCCGAACTCACCGAACTCGCCCTCCTACGCGACTTCACCGACGAAGCAGCGTTGAGTGCCTTGGCGGAGGCGTTCGAGCAACGCGAATACGACCCCGGCGCCACCCTGCACACCGAAAACACCCCGCTGGACACCCTGATCCTCGTCGCGCACGGCAAAGTCACCCGCCACCGCACCGGCCCCTACGGCGACGACACCGCCCTCGCCACCGTCACCGACGGCGACCACCTCGGCGCCGAGCTGCTCACCCGTGACGACGCCACCTGGGACCACACCGCCCGCGCCGCCACCCGCGTCACCACCCTCGTGTTGCCCGCCGCCACCTACGCCCGCCTCAACGGGCGTCTCGACTCCCTGCGCACCCATGTGGCCGAGGCCGCGGCCCGGCCGGTGAAACCGCAGAACAGCAAGGGGGAAGCGAGCATCGACCTGTCCGCCGGGCACGACGGCGAACCCCTGCTCGCGGGCACTTATGTCGACTACGACCCCGCACCGCGGGAATACGAACTCGCCGTCGCCCAAACCGTGCTGCACACCCACAACCGCGTCACCGACCTCTACAACACCCCCCACAACCAGCTCGACCAGCAACTCCGGCTGACGGTGGAGGCGTTGCGGGAACGGCAAGAACACGACCTGATCAACAACACCGACTTCGGACTCCTCCACAACGCCGGGCTGAAACACCGGCTCACCACCCGCAGCGGCCCACCCACCCCGCTGGACATGGACGATCTGCTCTGCCGACGACGGAAAACCAAGTTCTTCCTCGCCCATCCGCGGGCGATCGCCGCGTTCGGACGGGCCTGCACCGCCCACCACATCTACCCCGACACCACCGTGCTGGACGGGAAACGGGTCAACGCCTGGCGCGGCGTCCCCATCCTGCCGTGCGACAAAATCCCGGTCACCGAGGCCGGGACCACGTCGATCCTGGCGATGCGCACCGGCGAAGACGACGCCGGCGTGATCGGGTTACGCCCCAAGCAACTCCCGGACGAATACCAGCCCGGGGTGAACGTCCGGCTGATGGGCACCGGGGACCGCGCGGTCACCTCTTACCTCGTCTCCGCTTACCACTCCGCCGCTGTGCTCGTCCCCGACGCACTCGGCGTCCTCGACGACGTCGAAGTCGGACGTTGAGAGTTGCACCCAAAGCAAGTACCACTTGCCGAAGTTGCGTGGCACGAGCACCCCCACGGCTCCTAACTTCGATCTCGACCAGAGAATCCGAAGAAGGAGCAGCAGAATGCACGTGTTCGTCACCGGCGCGACCGGCTGGATCGGCTCGGCCGTCGTCGACGAGCTTCTCGGCGCCGGGCACGAGGTCACCGGGCTCGCCCGCTCGGACGCCGCCGCGCTCGCGCTCGGCAAGAAGGGCGCGCGGGTCCGGCGTGGAGACCTCGACGACCTGGCCGGGCTCCGCGACGCCGCGCTCGACGCGCAGGCCGTCGTCCACCTCGCCAACAAGCACGACTGGGGCAACCCGGCGGAGAGCAACCGGGCCGAGCGGGCCGCGGTCGAGACGCTCGCCGAAGCACTCGTGGGCACCGACCGGCCGTTCGCCCTCGCCGCCGGGCTCTCGGGCCTGGTGCAGGGACGGCCCGCGACGGAGGCCGACGTCTCCCCCGAGGTTGGCCCGGGCTCGCACCGCGGCGGGGCCGAGAACCTCGCCCTCGAGTACGCGGAGAAGGGCGTCCGGGTGCTGAGCGTCCGCTTCGCCCCGTCCGTGCACGGCCCGGGCGACCGCGGGTTCCTGGCCGCGATCACGGCCGCCGCGCGCGAGCACGGCGTGTCGGCCTACCCC
>NZ_JAAGNB010001705.1:0-939 GCF_010550475.1 Amycolatopsis sp. SID8362 | reverse complement strand
CGAGCTCGGTCAGCAGCATCGCGCGGCCGCGGCCCACGACCCCGGCCAGCGCGCCGGGCGCGGTGGCCGTGCCGGTCTCCCACAGCGTCGCGATCCCGCGCGGCGGGTAGCGCAGCACCGGCTGCCAGCGCGGGTCGGTCTTGGAGAACACCCGCGGCCAGACGAACGCCGACGGCACGAGCACGAGACCGCGCCCGTCGAGCGGCACCGCGGCGTGCAGGTGCCGGTGCGCCACCGTGAGCGTGCCGCCCTCCCAGCGGACCAGCGGGGTGAGGTCGTTGAACAGCTCGGCGGCGCCGCCCTGGGCGAGCAGCCGCGACCGGTGCAGCACGTCGGCTTCGAGCAGCGCCCGGATCCGCGGCCAGTCCGGCGCCAGCACGAGGTCCCAGTACCGCTCCATCACCGCCGCGAGCCGCTCCAGGCCGGCCTCGGGATCGCGGTAAAAGCGGTTCAGCGCCGTCGACCGCGGCCCGGTCATCGCGTCCAGCTCGCGCCGGACGACGCGGGCGGGGACGTCGCGCAGGTCGGCGAGCTCGTCGGCCAGCTCAGGCAGGGGTGACGCCGGCGTGCCGGCCAGGAAACCGGGCAGGTGCCGCAGCGGGACGAGGTCGCGCAGCAGCCCGATGTCCAGGCCGGCCGCGTCGAGCGCCGCGGTGGCGCGCTTGACCCACGGCAGGTGCAGCGCGTGCGCGCCCGGCTGGTTGAGGACGCGGACGCTCGCGACGATCTCCCAAGCCGGGGAGAACGCGAACCGGGTGTGCGCCAGGTCCTCTGTGGAGAATGCCAGGTCGAGCACGCGCTGCCTCTCTGCCGACGTGCCGCGGAGCTTACGTCTCTCCGATGTGGACGGTCGAGCGGGGCTCCGAAAGCCCTTGCGGGAAAGCGAAAATTCCTCGCGGGTCGTACTTCCGGGCGACCGCGCGCAACCGCGGCAGGTTC
>NZ_JAAGNB010001648.1:0-407 GCF_010550475.1 Amycolatopsis sp. SID8362 | reverse complement strand
GCCGAAGCCGCGGACTTCACGGCGGCACGGGAGCTGGCCGAGCGCCAGGTCCGGCTGGCCCGCGACGCCGGCGCCTTCCTGCAGCTGCAGTCCGCGCTCAACTTCCTCGCCGTCACCGAGCTGCTCGCCGGCGAACTGACCGCGGCGGCGGCGTCGGCTGAGGAAGACCGCGCCCTCGCCGACGCGACCGGCAACGCCCCGGTGGGGTACGCCGCGGTGCTGCTGGCGGCGTTCCGCGGCCAGGAGCTGCCCGAGGAAGACGCGGCCCGTGGTCAGCTCCACCTGGCGCACCTCGCCGACTACGGGCGGGCGGTGCGGTACAACGGCCTCGGTCGCCACGACCTCGCGCTGGACGCCGCCCGCCGGGTGTTCGACGACGACGTGGCGGGGTTCCCCGGCCTCGCCAC
>NZ_JAAGNB010001507.1:0-207 GCF_010550475.1 Amycolatopsis sp. SID8362 | reverse complement strand
TCCACGGCTCGACCTCGCTGCTGCTCGCCCTCCTCGCCCCGGCCACGGCAGCGGGTTCCTGGGCGGCGGTGGTCGGCCTGCCCTCCCTGGGCCTGGCGGCAGCGGCCGAGCACGGCGCGGACCTGTCCCGGCTGGCCCTGGTGCCCCGCCCGGGCGCGGAGTTCCCCGCGGTGGTGGCAGCGCTGCTCGACGGCGTGGACGTGGTGG
>NZ_JAAGNB010001409.1:0-1241 GCF_010550475.1 Amycolatopsis sp. SID8362 | reverse complement strand
AGCGCCTGCGCCTCGATCGGGTCGCCCAGCGGGGTACCGGTGCCGTGCCCCTCGACGACGTCGACGTCCGAAGTGGACAGTCCGGCCTCGGCGAGCGCGCGCCGGATGACGCGCTGCTGCGAGGGGCCGTTGGGCGCGGTGAGACCGTTGGACGCGCCGTCGGAGTTGACCGCGCTGCCCCGGACCACCGCGAGCACCGGGTGGCCGTTGCGGCGCGCGTCGGACAGCCGTTCCAGCAGCAGGACGCCGACGCCCTCGGCCCAGCCGACGCCGTCCGCACTGTCCGAAAAGGACTTGCAGCGGCCGTCGGCGGACAGCCCGCCCTGGGCGCTGAAGTCGAGGAACGTGCTCGGCGTGGCCATCACCGTGACGCCGCCCGCGAGCGCCAGCGAGCACTCGCCGCTCCGCAGGGCCTGGCTCGCCAGGTGCACCGCCACCAGCGAGGACGAGCACGCGGTGTCGACGGTGACCGCCGGCCCTTCCAGCCCGAGGGTGTAGGAGACGCGGCCGGACAGCACGCTGCCGGCGTTGCCGGTGCCGAGGTAGCCCAGCGACTCGGCCGGGAACTCGACGTCGGCGGTGCTGTAGTCGTGGTACATGATCCCGGCGAACACGCCGGTCCGGCTGCCGCGCAGCGTGGCCGGGTCGATGCCCGCCCGCTCCACGGCTTCCCACGCGTTCTCCAGCAGCAGCCGCTGCTGCGGGTCCATGGCCAGCGCCTCGCGCGGGGAGATGCCGAAGAACGCGGCGTCGAACTCCGCGGCCTGGGTGAGGAACCCGCCCTCGCGGGTGTAGCTCGTGCCCGCGTGCGCCGGATCGGGGTCGTACAGGGATTCGACGTCCCAGCCGCGGTCCTCGGGGAACCGCGAGACGCCGTCGCGGCCGGCCAGGACGAGGTCCCACAGCTCGCCGGGCGAGCCGACGCCGCCGGGGTAGCGGCAGCTCATCGACACGATGGCGATCGGGTCGTCGCCGCCGGCCGCGCCGGGGCCGGCCGGGACGGCCGGGAGGTCTTCGCCGTCACCGCCGACGAGCTCGGCCAGCAGGTGCCGCGCGAGGGCCCGGGGTGTCGGGTGGTCGAAGATCAGCGTCGCCGGCAGCCGCAGGCCGGTGACGGCGGTGAGCGCGTTGCGCAGCTCGACCGCGGTGAGCGAGTCGAACCCGAGCTCCTTGAACGCGCTCCCCTCCTCGATCCGGTCCGGGGAGCCGTAGCTGAGCACGGCGGCGACCTGCGCGCGCAC
>NZ_JAAGNB010001310.1:0-1858 GCF_010550475.1 Amycolatopsis sp. SID8362 | reverse complement strand
CACGCCGCGGACCCACGCCTCGGCGAGCGACGTCAGCAGCCGGGCGGGGCCGCCGTCCTCGCGCCGCAGGGTGCCGACGGCGACGACGGCCCGCTCCGCCGTCTCCTCGATCGCCATCGTGAGCACCGGGTGCGGGCTGCACTCGACGAAGACGCCGTAGCCGTCGGCCAGCAGCTTCTTCGTGGCGCCGGCGAAGTCGACGGTCTCGCGCAGGTTCCGGGCCCAGTAGGCCGCGTCCAGGGTGCTCGTGTCGAGGAAATCGCCGGTGACGGTCGAGCAGAACGGGATATCGGCGGTGCGCGGGGTGATCGGCGCCAGTACTTCCAGCAGCCGGTCGTGGATGCGGTCGACGTGCGCGGAGTGCGACGCGTAGTCGACCGGGATCAGCTTGGCGCGCACGTCGTCGGCCGCGCAGCCCGCGACGAACTCGGCCAGCAGGCCCGCGTCGCCGGACACCACGACGGAGGTGGGGCCGTTGACCGCCGCGAGCGACAGTTCGCCGCCCCAGGCGGCCAGCCGCTCGGCCGCCGCTTCAGCGGACAGCGCGACCGACGCCATCCCCCCGTCGCCGAGCGCCAGGATCTCCTTGCTGCGCAAAGCGACTACTCGCGCACCGTCCTCAAGGGACAGCGCGCCCGCGACGACCGCGGCGGCGATCTCGCCCTGCGAGTGCCCCACGACGGCGGCGGGCTCGACACCGTGCGCCCGCCACACCGCGGCCAGCGAGACCAGCACGGCGAACAGCACCGGCTGGACGACGTCGACGCGGGCGAGGTCGCGGTTCTCGCGCAGCACGTCCACGACGGAGAAGTCCACAAAGGACGACAGGGCGGCGGCGCACTCGGCCAGCCGTTCGGCGAAGACCGGCGACGAGTCCAGCAGCTCGACCGCCATCCCCGTCCACTGCGAACCCTGGCCGGGGAAGACGAACACGACCTTCCCGGGCCGGCTCGCGACCCCGCTCACCACGTGGGCACCGTCGAGACCGGCGGCGAAGTCCGCGAGGTCCCGCCCCAGCACGACGGCCCGGTGCTCGAAGGCGGCCCGCGTGGTGGCCAGCGACCACCCGACGTCCAGCGGCGCCCCGGTCACCCCGGCGAGCGCCTCGGCCTGTCCCCGCAGTGCACCCGCACTCCGCCCGGACAGCACCCACGGCACCAAGCGCCCCAATGGGGTTGTTTCATCGTGGTTTGTGCTGGTCAGGATGGGTTGACCGGTCCTGGTAATGCTCAGGCTTCTCCTGACCGGGCAGTGTCGCGGACGCTGTGCTCGTGCTGGGTGAGCACGAGCAGGGCGCGCAGCAGAGTGGTGGCGTGGCGGGTGTCGAGGCGGAGTTTGTCCAGGATGTGCCAGTGTTTGAGGGCGGCGAAGCCGCCCTCAACCGCGCACCGCATCGCCGCGAACACCGCATTCGCCTGCTTCTGCGCCTTGGTCAGCGGCCGGCGGGCTTCGGCTTTGTAGGGAGTGAGCACGATCTGCTCGCACGGTCCCTCACAGTCCGGGCATTCGCGGGTGGTGCGGACGTCTTTGTGCCAGCCGTGGAAGCCTTTGTCCCCGGCCGGGGTCAGGCCGTGGGCGTGCAGGTGCTGGCGGATCCGCAGCCGGCGGGCGGCGGTGATGTCGGCCGTCTTGCCCGGCAACGCCGCCGACACCCACAACAACCGGCCGGTCTCGTCGGTCAGGGCGAGCACGACCAGGCCGTGATGTCTGTGTTTGCCGTTGTAGTTGGCCCGGTTGGCTTTGCCGGTGCGGCGGCGGGTCCGGATCAGGGTGCCGTCCACCAGCACCACCGCCGCGGCCCGGGCGGCCTGGCGTCGCAGGACCCGGTTCAGGCGGGCGGCGCGGACGGCGAGCAGGG
>NZ_JAAGNB010001257.1:0-248 GCF_010550475.1 Amycolatopsis sp. SID8362 | reverse complement strand
CCTGCTTCGGCTTGAGGACGGCGGTGGTCGCGGCGATCGCGGACGCGCCGCAGATCCCGGTGCCGACGCCGATGAGCGTCTGCGTGTCGCCGCGGACGCCGAGCCACCGGCCCAGCAGCCACGCGCCGCCGAGGGCGACCGCCAGGGTGCCGAGCATGACCGGCAGCGAGCCGCCGCCGACCTCGAGCACTTGGCGCAGGGACAGGCCGGTGCCCAGCACCACGATCGACGCCTGCAGCACGGGTTTC
>NZ_JAAGNB010001202.1:0-320 GCF_010550475.1 Amycolatopsis sp. SID8362 | reverse complement strand
CGTGCCGCCGGAAGAGGATCTGGTAGGACTCCTCGACCCGGGTCGGCCCGCCGGCGCCGGCGCACGACGCCGGTCCGGTCGCGGGCTGGGCCCGGTCGGCGGCGGTGAGGAACACCGGGTACGGCTCGGTCGACGGCCCGCCGGCGCCGTTGACGGCCTCGAAGTCCGCCTCCGAAAGCACGACCGGCGCCGGCACGACGATTTCCCGGCCGGTCCCGTCGATCGCGAGCCCGGCCTGCACGGTCACTTCGGCGAACCGGTTGCCCGACACCGGGTCGGTCCGGTTCACGGTCGTCATGCCGAGCCCGTCGGCGATGCCC
>NZ_JAAGNB010001101.1:0-227 GCF_010550475.1 Amycolatopsis sp. SID8362 | reverse complement strand
GTGCCGCCGGTGATCAGGACGGTGCCGTCGCGGTCCCACTCCCCCGGCGCGAGGTCGGCGAGGGCCGGGGCCTCCGGGAAGGGCAGGCGCGCGATCCGCGGCACGAGCACCTCGCCCGAGCGCAGCATCGCCTGCGGCTCACCGGAGGCGAGGACGCCGCGCAGCGCCCTCAGCGAGGCTTCGTCGTCGTCGAGGTCGGCCAGGACGAACCGGTCCGGGTTCTCGAC
>NZ_JAAGNB010000952.1:0-724 GCF_010550475.1 Amycolatopsis sp. SID8362 | reverse complement strand
GAGCCGGCGTGGCCAGCAGGTCGGCGACGCGCCGGACCGCTTCGACGCCGTCCTCGCTGCTGTGGAACGCGGCGCCGACCGCGCGCAGCGGCTGGTAGCACTCCGGCGCGAGGATCAGCACGCCGAGCCCGATGGCCAGCGGCAGGTGGCCGCCGGCCAGCCGGACGCCGATGACGACCGCGACCAGCGCCACCGACAGCGTCGCGGCGAGTTCGAGGACGAACGCCGAGGAGAAGGCCACCTTCAACGTCTTGAGCGTCGCGCGGCGGTGGCGTTCGGACAGCTGCCGCACGGTCTCGCCCTGGGCGGCGGCGCGGCGGAACGCGGTCAGCACCGGGAGCACGCGCACGAGTTCGAGCAGGCGCTCGGACATCCGGTGCGTCGCGTCGGTCGCGCCGGCGACGCGGCCGGCCGTGTACTTGCCGACGAGGATCGCGAACATCGGCAGCAGCGGCACGGTCAGCGCGATGATCACGCCGGACGGCCAGTCGGCGAACAGGATCGCCGCGCCGGCGCCGAGCGGGACGACGGCCGCCGTCACGAGGGCGGGCAGGTATTCGCGGAAGTAGGCGTCGAGCGCGTCGAGGCCGCGGGTGGTGAGCGCGGTCAGCTCGCCGTGGCCGCGGTGGGCGATCCACTCGGGGCCGAGGCGCAGCGCGTGGTCGACGGCCTGGGCGCGCAGCTCGCGCTGGGCGGTCGCGGCGGCGCGGGCCGAGACCGTGCG
>NZ_JAAGNB010000730.1:0-318 GCF_010550475.1 Amycolatopsis sp. SID8362 | reverse complement strand
GGCGGTGCCCGCGGGCACCCGCGTCCTGACCGCCGAGGGCGACTTCACCAGCGTCACGTTCCCGTTCGCGGCGAACCCGGGCGTCACGGTGACCGAAGTGCCGCTTGAGCTGCTCCCGGAGCGCGTCGAAGGGCACGACGTCGTCGCCGTGAGCGTCGTCCAGTCCGCCGACGGCCGGATCGTCGACCTCGCCGCCCTGCGCGGGGCGGCCGAGGCCGCCGGGGCGACGGTGCTGCTGGACGCCACCCAGGCGGCAGGCTGGCTGCCGCTGGACGTCGCCTGGGCCGACTGGGTCGTCGCGGCGGGCTACAAGTGGCT
>NZ_JAAGNB010000671.1:0-259 GCF_010550475.1 Amycolatopsis sp. SID8362 | reverse complement strand
GGCTGTACGCACTGTGCTGGATCCCGGTGCACGGGTGGTATTCGCTCACCTTGTCCCAGCGCGGCGCGGGCCCGTAGGCGGCCACCGAGGACGCTACGACCAGGTGCGGCACCCCGGCGTCGGCCGCCGCGGCGAGCACGTGCCGGGTGCCGTGGTCGTTGGTGCGCCACATCGGCGGGTCACCGCGCAGCGGCGAAATGGCCCAGGCGAGGTGCACGACGGCGGCCGCGCCCTCGAACAGCGCGGTCAGCTCCCGGTC
>NZ_JAAGNB010000620.1:0-249 GCF_010550475.1 Amycolatopsis sp. SID8362 | reverse complement strand
CTGTTCATCCTGGAGTACCTGGTCAACAACCTGGAATCCGCCCGCGTGCTGCTGATCGGCACGATCCGCGACGGCACCTCGGGCGCCCGCGACATCGCCCGGTCCGCGGCCCGGCGCGGTGTCTGCGCCCTGCGCGCACTGCGGCCGCTCGACCTCGGCGCCGTGCACGAACTCGTCACGGCGTGCCTCGAGACCGACCGCACGCGGGTCCCGGCCGACACGGCCACGCATCTGGCGCGGCTCAGCGCC
>NZ_JAAGNB010000484.1:20000-33141 GCF_010550475.1 Amycolatopsis sp. SID8362 | reverse complement strand
GCGTCGCCGACCTGACCGGGGTCACCCCGGCGCCGGGCGGCAGCCACGTCGGCCTCGGCACCGCCAACCACCTCGCCGACCTCGGCGCGGGCATGTACCTGGAGGTGATCGGCCCGGACCCGGCCCAGCCGGACCCGGACGTCCCGCGCCCGTTCGACATCGACGACCTCACCGAGCCCGCACTGGTCGCGTGGGCGGTCCGCACGACCGACCTCGACGCGACGATCGCACGGGCCCGCGCCCACGGCTTCGACCCGGGCGACGCGCAGGAGATGTCCCGCGCCACGGCCGACGGCGAAACGTTGCGCTGGCGCCTGACCCCGCCGAGCGAGCCGGGCACGCTCCGCCCGTTCCTGATCGACTGGGGCAGCACGCCGCACCCGACCACGCGCGGCCTGCCGTCCCTGCCCCTGCTGATGGTGACGGCCACCCACCCGGACCCGGCGTCCGTCCACACGGCGACGGAAGCGCTCGGCCTGGAGTTCCTGGTCCGCCGCGCGGAAAAGGCGACCCTGACGGCGGCGCTCCGGACACCGGAAGGCCGCCAGGTCGCGCTCAGCTGAACGTCATGAACGACGGGGGCGGTCCGGCTCGCAATGCCATGAAAGGGTCGTTCACCTCGTCAGACGACAGGGCCCCGGCAAAGTCGCGCGCCGGCGAGCGGGTGACCGGCCGCGGGCTGGCTGCGTGGTCTGTCCGGCGTCGCGGGGATGTTGTGAATGGGTCATTTATGTCGTCTGGCGAAGTGAATGACTCATTCATGTCGTTGGCCGCGGCGCCCCGGCAGCCGGACCTCCGCGCCGAGTAGCCGGCTAGGCCTTGCCCTCGCGCCACAGGTTGGTCATCGGGAGCCGCCGGTCGCGCCCGAAAGCCTTGAAAGTGATCTTCGTGCCCGGCGGGTACTGCCGCCGCTTGTACTCGGCCCTGTCGACCATCCGCACCACCCGGTCGATGGTCTCCGCGTCGAACCCGGCCTCGATCAGGTCGGCGTACCCACGGTCGCCCTCGACGTAGTCGTCGAGGATGTCGTCGAGCAGCGCGTAGTCCGGCAGCGAGTCGGTGTCGACCTGCCCGGGCCGCAGCTCGGCCGACGGCGGCTTCGCAATCGAGTTCTCCGGGATCGGCGGGGTCTCGCCGTTCTTCACCGCTTCGGCGTTGCGCCAGCGGGCCAGCTGCCACACGTGCGTCTTGAAGACGTCCTTGATCGGGGCGAACGCGCCGACCGCGTCCCCGTAGATCGTCGAGTACCCGACGGCCAGCTCGGTCTTGTTTCCGGTGGCGAGCACCAGGTGACCGTCCAGGTTGGACAGTGCCATCAGCAGCATGCCCCGCGTCCGCGCCTGGATGTTCTCCTCGGCCAGCCCCGTCAGGGAAAGCTGGTCGACGTACACCCGGACCATGTCCTCGACCGGCTCGACGCGGTAGTGCGCGCCGATCCGCTGCGCCAGGTCGGCCGCGTCGTCCTTCGAGTGGCCCGAGGAGTACTTCGACGGCATCGAGACGCCGTAGACGTTGTTGCCGCCCAGCGCGTCCGCCGCCAGCGCCGCGCAGACCGCCGAGTCGATGCCGCCGGAGAAACCGAAGATCACCGACGAGAAGCCGTTCTTGTGCACGTAGTCGCGCAAGCCCACGACGAGCGCGTGCCACACCTCGGCCTCGTCCGAAAGCGGTTCGCAGATGACCGGCTCGGCCGTCGGCTCGTAGGCCGGCAGCGGTTCGTCGCTCAGGACTCGCCGCCGGACCTCCAGGCCCTCGTACGAACCGTCGCCCGCGTACCCGGTCTTCGGCAGGTCCATGTCCAGCACGAGCAGGTGCTCGACGAACTGCGGCGCGCGCGCCACGACCGCGCCGTCCGCGGCGACGACGAGCGAGTCGCCGTCGAACACGAGGTCGTCCTGGCCGCCGATCTGGTTGGTGTAGACCAGCGGCGCCCCGGCTTCGGCGGCGCGGCGGGCGATCAGCGGCAGCCGCTGCTCGTCCTTCGAGCGTTCGTACGGCGACGCGTTCGGCGCCACGACGAGGTCGACGCCCGCGCGGCCGAGCGCCGAGATCGGGCCGCCGTCCTGCCAGATGTCCTCGCAGATGACCATGCCGATGTCGAGCCCGTGGAACCGGACGACGTCGAGCGTGGTGCCCGGCTTGAACCAGCGGTGCTCGTCGAACACGCCGTAGTTGGGGAGGTGGTGCTTGAACTGCCGCGCGACGACCTCGCCGCGGTAGAGCGCCGCCGCCGCGTCGCGCGGGCCGGCCTCGTCGACGTCGAGGTAACCGACGTAGGTCAGCACTTCGCCGCACCCGGCGTCGTCGAGGCGGCGCGCCAGCGACTCGACGCCCTGGCGGGAGGCCTCGGCGAAGGTGCGGCGCAGCGAAAGGTCCTCGACGGGGTAGCCGGTCAGGGACATTTCGGGGAAGACCACCACGTGGGCGCCGGCTTCGGCGGCCCGGCGGGTCCAGTCGACGTGCAGGTCGGCGTTGCCGTCGAGGTCGCCGACCGTGGGGTTGACCTGGGCGAGCGCGATGCGCAGTTGCGGCATGCCGCCATTCTGTCCCACGGCCACCCGCCCGGCCGAGCGAATGTGGGCGAAACGCCACGTCGGGTGCGGATCGCCGGGTACGTTGCGCTGACCGGACGAACCGGACGAGGGAGAGCCATGACGTACCCGCGGGCGAAGAAGGGCAACGGCCTGCTCATCGGCCTGCTCGCGGGCGGTGGTGGCCTGCTGCTGGTCGTGGTCTTCCTGGTCACCGGGTTTCTCGCGCCGGGCTTCCTGGTTTCCGACGACAAGCCGGAAACACCGGGCAGCCCGCCGCTCGACCTGAACTCGGGCAGCATCGCCGCCGGCCAGTTCATCCTGGCCGTCCTCGGCGACGACGAAGCGCAGGCGCGCGAAGCCTCGTGCTCGTCGAACGCGGAAATCGTCGCCGAGTCCGTGAAGCTGCTCGGCAGCGAGAACGCGCACCTGACCGCCGGGACGCCGGTGCGGACGGGGCCGAACGAGATGAGCGTCCCGCTCGAAGGCAAGGTCGGCAGCCGGTCCGTGGAAGGCGCGCTGCGGGTGCGGCGCACCGACGGCGCCTACTGCATCTCCGGCGTCACGACGCCGCACTGACCCGGGGCCCCGCGCGGGGGCCCCGGTGCCGGTGTCACTTCCGCTTGATCATGCTCCGGACCTTCTTGATGGTCTGCTCGAAGTCCGAGTCGAACGGGTTGTCGTGGACCAGGTACGTCCACGTCGTGTTCGCCCGCCGGACCCCGGCCTCGCCGAGGTCGATGCCCTCGTCGGTCAGCTCCGCCTCTTCGAGGGTCTTCGCCGCCCGCGAGTCGGCCTCGCCGATGATCTTGTGGAACTCCGGGATCGCCGCGCGGTGGAACTCGTCCAGCGGCGTCTCCCGGGCAAGTGCCCGCAGGTGGATGCTTTCGCGGACGTCGGTCAGGTACGCCAGGTGGTCCGACCAGAGCTGGTCGATGTGGAACAGCAGCACCTCGCGGCACATCTGCTCCAGCTTGTCCTGGTCGTCGAGCTTCTCCTTCAGCTCGCCGAACTTCTCCGGGTGCGCCTTCTCGAGCTGCTCCGCCGCGTACGCGGTGCGAAGCACCTTGTCACGGTGGGTCAGCAGGTCACGCCGCTGGCGTTCGATCAGCCGCGTGTAGCGCCAGGTGTTGCGGTGGATCTCCAGGTCGACGCCCTCGGCCACGCGCTGGGCGTGGTTGAGCTGCCGCAGCGCCGCGCCGTCGGTGATCTCGCCGGTCTCTTCGTCGTCGACGATGCCCTCGGGCACGTCCGGCGCGTTCGACAGCACCAGCTCGTCGTTCAGGCTGGCGAAGAAGATCGCGCTGCCCGGGTCGCCCTGGCGGCCGGAGCGGCCGCGCAGCTGGCCGTCGAGCCGGCTCGACGGGTAGCGCGCGGTGCCGATGACGTGCAGCCCGCCCAGCTCGACGACCTCTTCGCGGGTCGCGCCGTCGGTGCCACCCAGCCGGATGTCGGTACCGCGGCCGGCCATCTGCGTGGACACGGTGACCGCGCCCTTCTTGCCGGCCTCGGCGATGATCGCGGCCTCTTCGGCGTCGTTGCGCGCGTTGAGCACGACGCACTCGAGGTCGACCTTCGCCAGCTTCTCGGCCAGCTCTTCGGACTCGGCGACGTCCTGGGTGCCGACGAGGATCGGCCGCCCGGTCTCGTGCACCGTGCGGATCTCCTCCTCGATCGCCCGCAGCTTCTGCGACGGCGACGCGAAGACGCGGTCCTCGAGGTCCTCGCGGATGTTCGGGGTGTTCGGCGGGATAACCGCGACCTCGAGCTCGTAGAACTCGCGCAGCTGCTCGGCCACGGCGACCGCAGTACCGGTCATGCCGGCGACCTCGGGGTAGCGCGCCAGCAGCGCCTGGACGGTGATCGAGTCCAGGATCTCGCCGCGGTCGGTCGCGGTGACCTGCTCCTTCGCCTCGACGGCGGCCTGGAGGCCGTCCGGCCAGCGCTGCAGCTCGGCGACGCGGCCGCGGGCGGCGTTGATGAGCTGCACCTTGCCGTCGCGGACCAGGTAGTCGACGTCGCGGGTGAGCAGCGCGTGCGCGTGCAGGGCGACGTTCACCGCGGGGAGCCGGTCTGAAGCCGTCTCGCCGTAGAGGTCGTCGACCTCCAGGCCGAGCGACTTCGCGACGACGGACGCGCCGGCGTCGGTCAGCCAGGCGTTGCGGCCCTCGCTGTCGGTTTCGTAGTGCAGGTTGAGGCGCAGCCGCCGGACGACCTTCGCGACCTCTTCGTCGGCGTCGGTGTGGTCGATCGAGCCGGCCATCACCAGCGGGACGCGGGCCTCGTCGACCAGCACCGAGTCCGCCTCGTCGACGATCGCGACCTCGGGGTCGGGCTGGACGAGGTCGTCGACCGACGTCACCAGGCGGTCGCGCAGGACGTCGAAGCCGATCTCGGCGACGGCGCCGTACGTGACGTCCTTGGCGTACGCCTCGCGGCGCTCTTCGCGCGAGTGCGCGGGCTCGACCCAGCCGACCGACACGCCGAGCAGGGCGTACACCGGGCCCATCCACTCGGCGTCGCGGCGGGCCAGGTAGTCGTTGACCGTGACGACGTGAACGCGCTTTCCGCGGATCGCGTAGCCGGCCGCGGCCAGCGCGCCGGCGAGCGTCTTGCCCTCACCGGTCTCCATCTGCACGACGTGCTTGGTCAGCAGGCCCATCGTGCCCAGCACCTGCACGTCGAACGCGCGCTCGCCGAGTGCGCGCCGCGCGGCCTCGCGGCCCAGCGCGCACACCTCGACCAGCTGGTCGTCGCCGAACGCGGTGTCCTTCAGCTTCTCGCGGAGTTCGCCCGCCCGCTCGGTCAGCTCCGCGTCGGAGAGCTTCTCGAGCTCGGGTTCGAGCTTCTCGACCGCGGGCAGCAGTGCTTCGTAGCGGGTCAGCTCGACGCTGCCCGGCCGCTGGATGATCCGGCGGAGCTTCTTGCCCACCCGGCTGATCAGTGCTGCCACCCCTGGTCTCCCGTTCTCTCTCGCTCGACCGGCCTTCCACCACCCAACGCGACGGTGGTGCGTTCGAGTTCCGCGGCCGGATGGGACGATCCAACCGTGTTCCCTCATCCCAGCGCCAGGTCCGGTCGTCGCCGGATCACCGCAATTGCGACATCCGTGCTGATCGCGGCCTCGCTGGCCGCCTGCACGTCTTCCGGCAAGCCGGCGCCGGTCGCGCCGACGACGGAGTCGCACCCGCCGTCCGGACCCGTGCCGGCCGGGCTGGAGCGGTTCTACGGCCAGAGCCTGTCCTGGGCCGATTGCGCACCTTACGCGACGTCGGAGGACTCGCGGTCGGCGTTCCAGGCGAAAGACGTCCAGTGCGCCCGGCTGACCGTGCCGCTGGACTACGCGAAGCCGGCGGGGGACACCATCACGCTGGGCCTGCTCCGGCACAAGGCCTCGGACGCTGGCTCCCGGATCGGGTCGCTGGTCGTCAACCCGGGCGGCCCGGGCGCCTCCGGCATGGTCGCGGCCGCCGGGCTGGTCAAACCGGCCACGAGCAGCGGCCTGGCCAAGCGCTTCGACCTGGTCGGCTTCGACCCGCGCGGCATCGGCGCGAGCCAGCCGGCCATCCACTGCCTGACCGACTCCGAGCGGGACGCCGACCGCGCCGACGACAGCGAGACCGACGGCTCGCCGTCCGGGGTGCTCAAGCAGGAAGTGCAGGAAAAGGACTTCGCCGCGAAGTGCGCCCAGCGCACCGACGACGGCGCCGGGATGCTGGCGAACGTCGGCACCCGCGACGTCGTGAAGGACCTGGACGTCCTGCGCTCGGTCCTCGGCGACGAAAAGTTGACCTATTTGGGCTACTCCTACGGCACCCGGATCGGGTCGGCCTACGCCGAAGCGTTCCCCAAGAACGTCCGCGCGATGATCCTCGACGGCGCCGTCGACCCGGAGCAGGACGCCGTCGAGTCGCTGGTCGCGCAGGGCCAGGGCTTCGGGACGGCGTTCACCGAGTTCGCCAAGTGGTGCACCGCCCAGCAGGACTGCGCGCTCGGCGGTGACCCGAACGGCGCGGTCACGGCGTTCCAGAACCTCGTCCGGCCGCTGATCGACTTCCCGGTGCCGGTCGGGGACGGCCGCAAGCTCTCCTACGAGGACGCCACCACCGGCGTCATCCAGGCGCTCTACCAGCAGAGCCTCTGGGACACCCTCAATTCCGGCCTCAACGAGCTGAAGCAGCAGCGCGGCGCGACGCTGGAGAAGCTCGCGGACATCTACAACGAGCGCGACACCGACGGCAAGTACGGCACCACACAGGACGCCTTCACCGCGATCCGCTGCGTCGACGACCCGCGCGTCACGGACCCGGCCGTCATCCTCAAGGCGCAGGAGGAGTACGTGAAGGTCGCGCCGTTCCTCGACGACGGCCGCCCGGCTTCGGCGGCCCGTGACGCGTGCGCGTTCTGGCCGGTGCCGAACACGTCCGAGCCGCACGTGCCGAACGTCGAGGGCCTGGCGAAGACGCTGGTCATCTCGACGACCAACGACCCGGCGACGCCGTACCAGGCCGGCGTCAACCTCGCGAAGGGCCTGAAGGGCGCGCTGCTGACCTTCGAGGGCACTCAGCACACGGTCTTCCTCCAGGGCGTGAAGTGCGTGGACGAGGCGGGCGTGGACTACCTCGTCGACGGCACGGTGCCGTCGGAGGGGACCCGGTGCTCCGGGCAGTAGGCGCCGCCGCACTGGCGCTGGTGCTGGCGGCGTGCACGAGTGCTCCGGCACCCGCGCCGCCGCCACCACCGCCCCCTGACCTGGGGAAATTCACCTCGCAGCAGCTCGCGTGGACGCCGTGCGGGCAGGGGCTGGACTGCGCGCACCTGACCGTGCCGCTCGACTACGCCAAGCCGTCCGGGCCGACGGTGCGCGTGGGCCTGCTCCGGCACAAGGCCGCGAAACAGCGGATCGGCTCGCTGGTCGTCAACCCCGGCGGGCCGGGCGGCTCGGGGACGGCGACGGCCGCGTCGCTGGCGAAGTCGCCCGCCGCCGCGCCCCTGCTCGACCGGTTCGACCTGGTCGGGTTCGACCCGCGCGGCGTCGGCACCAGCGAGCCGCGGATCACCTGCCGCACCGACGCCGAGCAGGACGCGGACCGCGCGTCGGACATCGAGAGCGATTCGTCGCCCGATGGGGTGAAAAAGCAGCTCGCCGAGACGACCGCGTACGGCGCGAAGTGCGCCGAAGCGACGAAGTACGGCAAAGAGTTCCTCGCCAACGCCGGCACCCGGGACGTCGTCCGCGACCTCGACGTCCTCCGCGCCGCGCTCGGCGACGAGAAGCTGACCTACCTCGGCTACTCGTACGGGACGCAGATCGGCGCGGCCTACGCCGAGGCGTACCCGCGCAACGTCCGCGCGCTGCTGCTCGACGGCGCCATCGACCCGGCGCAGAGCCTGGTCGACTCGCTGATCACGCAGGCCGCGGGCTTCCAGGACGCGCTGAACGAGTTCGCGAAGTGGTGCGCCTGCCCGTTCGCCGGCAGCACCGAAGCGTTCCAACGGCTCGTGCGTCCGCTGGTCGCGAAGCCGCTCCCGGCGGGGTCCCGGAAGCTGTCCTTCGAGGACGCCATCACGGGGACGTTCGCCGGGCTCTACTCCCGCGGCGACTGGCCCGCCCTGAAAGCCGCGCTCGAGCAGGTGTCGAAGGGCAACGGCCGGACGCTGCTGGCCTTCGCCGACGACTACTACCAGCGCGACCCCGACGGCCACTACAGCGGCGCGATCGACGCGTACTTCGCCGTCCGCTGCGTCGACCACGCCCGCGTGACCGACCGGCCCGCGATCGACCGCGCGCACGGGGAGATGCTGGCCGGCGCGCCCTTCCTGGCCGGCGGCACGCCCGACACGAGCGAGCTGGACATCTGCTCGACCTGGCCGGTCCCGCCGACGTCGGCCGAGCACCCGCCGCGCGCGCCCGGCCTGCCGAAACCGCTGGTCGTCTCGACCACCCACGACCCGGCGACGCCGTACCGCCAGGGCGTGGCCCTCGCGAAGGACCTCGACGGCGTCCTGCTCACCTACGAAGGCGTCCAGCACACGGTGTTCCTCCAGGGCAACGTGTGCGTGGACCGCGCGGGCATCGCCTACCTGATCGGCGGCACCGCCGCGAGCACGCGCTGCTAGCCGAGGTCGACCGGCTCGTTCTGCCTGGTCAGCGACAGTTCGATCATCACAGGGCTGAGGTGGTCGCCGGCCGGCGGGATCTGCGCCCAGAGGCGGGCGAACCGCCGCGGCCCGTCGGCCGACACCCACACCTTGACGATGACGTCCTCGGTGACCTGCGGCAGCACGCCGTGCGCGACGGCCGCGGGCACCTTGCCGCCGACGCGCAGCGCCGCGGCGCCGTCGACGTTCTCCTTGCCTTCGGTCTTGGCGTCGGTCACGCCGTCCAGGAGCCGCTTCAGCCCGGCGGACGGCCCGAGGAACGCCCCTACGGTGTACATCTCCGGCAGGCGCCCGACCTCGGGCTCCGTCGTGATCTCGTCCTTGCGCGCGGTGAAGCGGAACTTGGTGTGCCCGTCGCCGACCTGGACGTCGGCCGTGCCGGTCGCGCCGCTGCCGCCGTCGAGGGTCGCGTCGCCCTCGATCTGCCGCAGCGGGAAGCCCGGGAGCACGCCGTTGACGCCGGCCGCGAAGTGCACGCTCCGGACCGCGGCGAACGACGTCGCGGCGTCGCGGACCAGGTCGCCGCCCGCGGGGAAGGGCCCTCGCGTGTCCGGTGATCCGGTGCAGCCGGCGGTCAGCAGGAGCACGAGCAGGAGGGCGAAGCGGGGCATGCCGCGAGAGTAGTCGTGGCCCGATCCTTGCGGATGATGTCCTCTCGGCCACTTTCGGCGCCTCACGCGCGCGGTGAAACTGCGTGGGTGACTGTTGAGACCCGTCCCGCCCCGAAGCTGCACCGCGCCTGGCCCATCGCCGGTGCCGCCTTCGTCGCGCTGCTCGCTTCCGCCGGCTTCCGCGCCGCCCCCGGCGTCCTCATCGACCCGCTGCACCAGGAGTTCGGCTGGTCCACGGCCACGATCAGTTCGGCCGTCTCGGTCAACCTGGTGCTCTTCGGCCTCTTCGCGCCCTTCGCGGCCGCGTTGATGGAGCGCTTCGGCATCCGCCGCGTGTCGGCGACGGCGCTGTTCGTCATCGCCCTCGGCGCGGGCGGCACGGTGTTCATGACCGCGAGCTGGCAGCTCATCCTGTGCTGGGGCGTCCTGGTCGGCCTGGGCACCGGCTCGATGGCGATGGGCTTCGCGGCGATGGTCGCGGCCCGCTGGTTCGTCCGCAGCCGCGGCGTCGTCACCGGCGTCCTGACCGCCGCAGGCGCCACCGGCCAGCTGATCTTCCTCCCGGTCATCGCGAACCTCGCGGTGACGTCCGGCTGGCGGACGGCGTCGCTGGTCATCGCGATCGCCGCGCTCGCGGTCGTCCCGGTGGTCCTGCTGGTCATCCGCGACCACCCGGCCGACATCGGCACCACGGCGTACGGCGCCCCCGCCGACGCGGAGGTCACGCGCCCCGCCCCGACTACCGGCTCGGTCCGCCGCGCGCTTTCGGTGCTGCGCCAGGCGGCCCGCACCCGCACGTTCTGGCTGCTGGCGGTCGGCTTCGCGATCTGCGGCGCGACGACGAACGGCCTGGTCGGCACCCACTTCGTCCCGGCCGCCCACGACCACGGCATGCCCCAGACGACCGCCGCGAGCCTCCTGGCGCTGGTCGGCGTCTTCGACGTCGTCGGCACGATCTTCTCGGGCTGGCTCACCGACCGCGTCGACCCGCGCATCCTGCTCGGCGTGTACTACGCGCTGCGCGGGTTGTCCCTGGCGCTGCTGCCGCAGCTGTTCACGAACTCGGTCCAGCCGAGCATGTGGGCGTTCATCCTGTTCTACGGCCTCGACTGGGTGGCCACGGTTCCCCCGACGGTGGCGCTCTGCGTCCGCGCGTTCGGCGACGCGGGCCCGATCGTGTTCGGCTGGGTCTTCGCCAGCCACCAGCTGGGCGCGGCGTTCGCCGCCTCGGCCGCCGGCCTGGTCCGCGATCAGCTCGGCAACTACAACGTGGCCTGGTATTCGGCGGCGGTCCTGGCGGTGCTCGCGTCGGCGGCGTCGCTGGCCATCACGCGGGCGAAGAAGCCGGTTCCGGTGCTCGCCACGTGACTTCGCGTCATGAAAGGGTCGTTCACCTCGCCAGACGACAGGGTCTCGGCAAAGTCGCGTCCGGCCGTAGTGGGCTGAAGGGGACTTTCCTCTCAATACATCGCAGGAAAGTCCCCTTCAGCCCACCTCGGCGCGGCTCGCGAGATTCGCTCACCGTCCCGCGACGAGATGAAAGGGTCGTTCACTACGTTGCGGGCCAGGGCCCCGGCAAAGTCGGGCAGCACGGCCGATCCGGCCATCCGCGACGACATGAATGAGTCATTCACCTCGCCAGACGACATGAATGACCCATTCACGACATCCCCGCGACGCCGGGCAAGGCACGCAGCCAGCCTGCGGGCCGGTCACCCGCTCGCCAGCGCGCGACTTTGCCGGGACCCTGACGTTGCGGGCCAGGGGCCGGCATCACCGCGACGCCGGCGAGGCCCGTTCCGGTGCTCGCCACGTGACTTCGTCACCCTCGGCGCGTCGTGAAACATCCCGTTAACACGCTGTCGTTAGGGTGCGGCCATGGATCGCCAGCAGGAATTCGTGCTCCGCACGCTCGAGGAGCGCGACATCCGTTTCGTCCGTCTCTGGTTCACCGATGTGCTGGGGTTCCTCAAGTCCGTCGCGGTCGCGCCGGCCGAGCTCGAAGGCGCGTTCACCGAGGGGATCGGCTTCGACGGCTCCGCCATCGAGGGCTTCGCGCGCGTCTACGAATCGGACATGGTCGCCAAGCCCGACCCGGCCACCTTCCAGGTCCTGCCGTGGGAGACCCCCGACGGCGGCCCGTACTCGGCCCGCATGTTCTGCGACATCGCGATGCCGGACGGCTCGCCGTCGTGGGCCGACCCGCGGCACGTCCTCCGGCGTCAGCTGTCGAAGGCCGCCGAGGCGGGTTTCACCTGCTACGTGCACCCCGAGATCGAGTTCTTCCTCCTCGCGAACCTGCCCGACGACGGCAGCGAGCCGGAGCCCGCGGACAACGGCGGCTACTTCGACCAGGCCAGCCACGCGACGGCGACGCACTTCCGCCGGCACGCCATCGAGACCCTCGAGGCGATGGGCATCTCGGTCGAGTTCAGCCACCACGAAGGGGCACCGGGTCAGCAGGAGATCGACCTCCGTTACGCCGATGCGCTGACGATGGCCGACAACGTGATGACGTTCCGCTACGTCGTCAAGGAGGTCGCGCTGACCCAGGGCGTGCGCGCGACGTTCATGCCGAAGCCGTTCACCGACCAGCCCGGCTCGGGCATGCACACCCACATCAGCCTGTTCGAAGGCGATCGCAACGCCTTCTACGACGCCGAGGACCCGCACGAGCTGTCGGCGACCGGCAAGGCGTTCGTCGCCGGCCTGCTGCACCACGCCAAGGAGATCTCCGCGGTCACCAACCAGTGGGTGAACTCCTACAAACGCCTGATCAGCGGCAGTGAAGCGCCGACGACGGTCTCGTGGGGCCGCGCGAACCGCTCCGCGCTCGTCCGCGTCCCGATGTATTCACCCGGAAAGGCGTCATCCCGACGGGTGGAGATCCGTACGCTGGACTCGGCGTGCAACCCGTACCTGGCGTACTCGGTGATCCTGGCCGCGGGGCTGAAGGGGATCGAGAAGGGCTACGAGCTGCCGCCACCGGCCGAGGACAACATCTGGCAGCTCAGCGACTCCGAGCGGCGTGCCGCCGGGTACGCGCAGCTGCCGCAGAACCTGGGGGAGGCGCTGGCGGAGATGGAGAAGTCCGAACTCCTGCCGGAGGCGCTCGGCGAGCACGTCTACGACTTCTTCCTGCGGAACAAGCGCGTGGAGTGGGACAACTACCGCAGCGCGGTCACCCCGTACGAACTCCGGACGCTCCTCCCGGTGCTCTGATGGGGCGGCGGCCGGTGTTCCTCGCGATCCTGGCCGCCACGCTCGCGCTCGTCACGAGCGCACCCGCGACAGCAGCCCCGCCGCGCTTCGACCTCGACACGGCCGACATCCCGGCGCTGCAGGCGCGGATGGCGTCCGGCCGGCTCACCGCGGTGGGCCTGACCAGCGATTACCTCGACCGGATCCACCGGGTCGACGGCAAGGTCAACGCGGTGCTGGCGCTCAACCCGGCGGCCCTGAGCCAGGCCGCCGCGAGTGACGCTCGGCGCCGCGCGCACCACCTGCGCGGCCCCCTCGACGGCATCCCGGTGCTGGTCAAGGACAACGTCGACACCCGCGACCAGTGGACGACGGCCGGGTCGCGCGCCCTGCGCAGCTTCCCGGCGAAGGACGCCACGCTGATCACCCGGTTGCGGGACGCCGGAGCGGTGATCCTCGGCAAGGCGAACCTCTCCGAATGGGCGAACTTCCGCGCCGCGAAGCCGACGTCCGGCTGGTCGGGCGTCGGGGGCCAGACGAACAACCCGTACGTGCTCGACCGCAACCCGTGCGGGTCGTCCGCCGGGTCCGCGGCCGGCGTCGCCGCGACGCTGGCGCAGGTCGCGATCGGCTCCG
>NZ_JAAGNB010000484.1:0-15000 GCF_010550475.1 Amycolatopsis sp. SID8362 | reverse complement strand
AGCCTCTAGTGAGTGCATGCACGGCCCGTACCCCAAACCAACACAGGTGGTCAGGTAGAGAATACCAAGGCGATCGGGTGAACTGTGGTTAAGGAACTCGGCAAAATGCCCCCGTAACTTCGGGAGAAGGGGGGCCAAACATCCTGAAGCTTCTTGCAGGCTAGGGGTGGGTGGCCGCAGAGACCAGCGGAAAGCGACTGTTTACTAAAAACACAGGTCCATGCGAAGTCGCAAGACGATGTATATGGACTGACGCCTGCCCGGTGCTGGAACGTTAAGAGGACCGGTTAGCCTTTCGGGGCGAAGCTGAGAATTTAAGCGCCAGTAAACGGCGGTGGTAACTATAACCATCCTAAGGTAGCGAAATTCCTTGTCGGGTAAGTTCCGACCTGCACGAATGGCGTAACGACTTTCCGGCTGTCTCAACCACAGGCCCGGCGAAATTGCACTACGAGTAAAGATGCTCGTTACGCGCGGCAGGACGGAAAGACCCCGGGACCTTTACTATAGTTTGGTATTGGTTTTCGGTTCGGCTTGTGTAGGATAGGTGGGAGACTGTGAAGCGGTGACGCTAGTTACTGTGGAGTCGTTGTTGAAATACCACTCTGGTCGAATTGGGAATCTGAACCTCGGGCCATGATCTGGTTCAGGGACAGTGCCTGATGGGTAGTTTAACTGGGGCGGTTGCCTCCTAAAGAGTAACGGAGGCGCCCAAAGGTTCCCTCAGCCTGGTTGGCAATCAGGTGTTGAGTGCAAGTGCACAAGGGAGCTTGACTGTGAGACAGACATGTCGAGCAGGGACGAAAGTCGGGACTAGTGATCCGGCACCTCCTGGTGGAAGGGGTGTCGCTCAACGGATAAAAGGTACCCCGGGGATAACAGGCTGATCTTGCCCAAGAGTCCATATCGACGGCATGGTTTGGCACCTCGATGTCGGCTCGTCGCATCCTGGGGCCGGAGTAGGTCCCAAGGGTTGGGCTGTTCGCCCATTAAAGCGGCACGCGAGCTGGGTTTAGAACGTCGTGAGACAGTTCGGTCCCTATCCGCCGCGCGCGTAGGATACTTGAGGAAGGCTGTCCCTAGTACGAGAGGACCGGGACGGACGAACCTCTGGTGTGCCAGTTGTTCTGCCAAGGGCATGGCTGGTTGGCCACGTTCGGAAGGGATAACCGCTGAAGGCATCTAAGCGGGAAGCCTGTTCCAAGATGAGGTATCCCACCCTTTGTGGGTTAAGGCTCCCAATAGACCATTGGGTTGATAGGCCAGATATGGAAGCACAGTAATGTGTTGTTGAGTTGACTGGTACTAATAGGCCGAGGACTTGTCTACGAAGATGTTGCGCATCCACTCTACGGTTCTGAAACACCACACCAGGGTGTGTTGTTTCGGAGTGTTTCGGTGGTTATAGCGTCAGGGAAACGCCCGGTCCCATTCCGAACCCGGAAGCTAAGCCTGACAGCGCCGATGGTACTGCAACCGAAGGGTTGTGGGAGAGTAGGACACCGCCGAACTTAACGTGAAGGAAGGGCCTGGGCCCGGTTGAGACGAGAGTCTCCCGGCCCAGGCCCTTTTTCATGCCCGCGGACACCCGAGCCGGCGAGCCAGGAACCCACACCCCGAGCACGAGCGGCCCGTTGGCGTCGGCGACCCCGAGCGCGAGCGGACCGTTCGCGACCCTGTCGAGGCAGGAGCGGCCGGTTGGTGCCGACCACGCGAGCGCGAACGGACCGTTCGCGGCCCCGTCGAGGTGCGAGCGGCCCGTTGGCGCCGGCCACCTGAGCGCCAGTGACCTACCCGGCGTGCCGCGGACTCAGTGCCACGGCCGCGCCCGAGCCGGTCCGCTGGCACCTCACACCGCGAGGGGTCCAGCTGCCTGCCAAGAGCCGCCCGGGCGATCCTCCGGTAGCGGCGCGAATAGTCCGTCCGCCAGAGCGCATGAAAAAGGGCCGGAGCTCCACCGAGCCCCGGCCCTTCCGCCAGCCGAACCGAACCCCTACTTCAACGCCGACCCGGCCTGCCAGTCGGCCCAGGACTTCGTCCAATCGCCGTACAGGTCCCAAACCGGCAGCTGCGGGCCACCCGAGTTGGTCACCTCCACGACGTCGCCCAGGCCCATGTTCTGGAAGAACCACTGGGCGTTCGCGCCGTTCAGGTTGATGCAGCCGTGCGACACGTTCGAACTGCCCTGCTGCCCCACGCTGTTCGGGTTCTCGTGCACGAACTCGCCGTCATTGGAAATCCGCTCCGACCACTTCTCGACGGAGCGGTACGCCTTCGGGTCCGGCGGGCAGACGCCGTACGTGCAGGAGTCCATCGTGTAGTTCGCCTGCTTGTCCGAAATGACGTGCGCGCCCAGGTGGGTGGGCGTCGCGTCCTTGCCCATGGAGATGGGCATCGACTTGACCATCGCGCCGTTGTGGAAGATCTGCATCTGCTCGGTGTTCCCGTCCGCCTTCGCGATCCAGGAATCGTGCACCTTGTACGTTTCCGAGCGGTCCTCGGCGCCGAACACGCCGCCGCCGAAATCGACGCCGTAGATCTTGGCCGAGACCTTCAGGGTCGTGCCGGCCTTCCAGTACTCCTTCGGCCGGTAGTGGACGTTCGAGTCGTCGATCCAGTACCAGCTGCCCTCCTGCTTCGGCGTCGACTCGACCGTCAGGGCCTTCTCCACCGCCGCCTTGTTCTTGACGGCGATCTTGCCGAAGCTGAACACGATCGGCTGGCCGACGCCGACTCCCGTGCTCGCCACCGCGGACGGGGCCGGGATCAGGTTGGCGTTCGCCTGCTTCTTCGGCGCGATCGTGCTGATCTGGTTGTCCTGCTCGATCGGTTTCCCGTTGGCGCCCTGGGCGTGCGCGACGATCTTGTACGTCGCGCCGTAGCCGAGCGGCTCGCTGGACGTCCAGCTCGAACCGTCGTCGGCGAGCTTGCCGGCGACCGTCTTCCCCTTGGCGCTGTTGGTCACCGTGACGTCGAGCAGCTTCCCGTTGGCCGCCTTGACGACGATCGGTGTCGCCGGGTTGACCCCGGCGCCGCCCGCGGGCTCGAACGTCACCGCGACCGGCGTCTCGGAGGCCGAAGCCGAGCCCGGCGCCGGTGTTCCGCCGGCGGAAGAACCGCCGTCGTCACCGGACGAGCAGGCGGAAACCAGCAGTGCCCCGGCGAGGATTCCGGCCACCGAAAGTAAAATCTTCTTGGGGAGCATATTGTCTCTTTTTTGAGAATTGGGATCGGCGGGCATTCGTCATCAAAACTACGCGATAGCGATGACGTTCTTCCTGGCGGATCGGTGCATCGGCGTGACGCGGATCACGTGACGACGAGCCCCGGAGCCCCGTAAAGTCCCGGGCCGCGCACCGCGAGCCCGTCGAGGTACTCCCGCGCCGCCTCATACGCCTGTTCCGCCAGTGCCTCCGTGTGCCCGAAGTCGAGCGGGTTCACACGTACCGGCGCGGGCCCCGGCAGGTACACCACCGGCACCGAAGCCGCGGCGACCGGCGCTTCCAGCACGGCCTGGTTCCGCATGCTGATCATCGCGGTGAACATGATCACCTCGGCGAACGTCCGCGGCGCGTCCGGCATCTTGCCGGGGAACGCGCAGTCCAGCACCACCAGCGACTTCGCGCCCATGGCCAGCGCCTGCCGCATCGGCACGTTCGCGACGAGCCCGCCGTCGTAGAGGAGCCGTCCTTCGTGCGCCACCGGCGGGAAGATGCCCGGGATCGCGCAGCTCGCCAGCAGCGGCTCGAGCAGCCGCCCGGACCGGATCAGCAACGGCTCGGCCGTGTCGACCTGCGTCGTGACGACGCCGAGCGGCAGCGCCAGGTCTTCGAACCGGGTTTCGGCGCCGAGGTGGTCGGCGATGATCCCCGCCAGGCCGGAATTGGGGAAGAGGTGCGTCTTGCTCTGCGTCAGCGTCCGGACGCGGCTGAGCACGCCGCCGGGGAACGCCTCCGCGCGGGTCATGTGGGCCCAGATGCCGTGGAGGTCCGCCAGTGCGTCGCCGCCGGAGCGGGCCAGGACGGCGGCGTTCAGCGAGCCGACCGACGTGCCCGTCACCAGGTCCGGCGACGCCCCGGCTTCGGTCAGCGCGCGCAGCATGCCGACCTGCATGGCGCCGAGGCTGCCGCCACCGCCGAGGACGAAACCGATCGGCCGGGGAAGATCCGCGAGACTCATACCGCCGAATGTAGTAAGCCCGACTTTCGCAGGTCGTGCCGCCCGTGAAGCCGGCGTTAACCTGCTGGGGTGGCCGAGCTGGAGCTGCGCCATCTCAGAGCCGTCCGCGCCGTCGCGGACGGCGGGAGCGTGAGCCGCGCCGCCACCGTGCTCGGTGTCAGCCAGCCCGCGCTCACCGCGCAGCTCAAGCGGATCGAACGGATCCTCGGCGGCGACCTGTTCGTCCGCGGGCCCAGCGGCGTGCGCCCCACCGAGCTCGGCCGGTTCGTGCTCGCCCGCGCCGACGCGCTGCTCTCGGACATGCAGGCGCTCGTCGCGTCCGCCCGCCGTCACGGCGAAAGCGAGCCGGCGTCGCTGCGGATCGGGTACGTGCCGCTGCTGATCATCGGCCGGTTCATCGAGGAGCTGGGGGAGCTGGACCTCGACGTCCAGACGTACGCCGAACCGGCGTCGCTGACCCTGCTGAAGCTGCTCTCGACCGGCCGCGTCGACGTCGCGCTGCTGGAGCAGTTCGACGGGACCGAGGCGCACCACTTCGCCGGGCTGGCCGTGCGGACGCTCGCGACCGAGCCCATCTTCGTCGGGATCGCGCAGGGGCACCCGGCGATCCGCGGCGGCGTCGTCGACCTCGCGGACCTGGCCGGCTGCGACTGGATCCTGCCGCCACCGCACGAAAACTGCGTGCGCGTGCGGTTCGCCCAAGCCTGCGCGGCCGCCGGGTTCACGCCGCGGGTGCGGCACTTCACGTCCGAGGCGGGGACGGCGGGCACGCTGATCGCGCAGGGCGCGGTCTGCCTCGCGCAGGCGGCTTCGGCGCCGCCGCACGGCCTGCTCGCGCTGCCGCTGGCCGGCGACCCGTTGTGGACGACGTTGTTGTTCGCGACGCGCGAGGACGACGCACGGACGCCGACGACCGGCGAGGTGTTCCGGTGCGCGGAGGTCGCGCACCGGGCGTCGCTGAACCGGAACCCGCACTTCGCGCGGTGGTGCGGCCGGAATCCGGGCGAACGGCTCGTCTCCGCCCGATAGGCGGCATAACGCCGGTGTTATCCCCGCTGGGATTACTGCCCGGCGCGGCAACGGGCAAAGCTCACGAAGTCCCCACCTGTTGCCGACAAGGAGCAACGAATGCACTTCAGACGAGCAATGGCGCTCGGCGCGCTGTGCGTGGCCCTCACCGGCCTGCTCTCCCCGCCCGCGAGCGCGACCACCGAAGCGACGACGTTGTCCATCAGCCAGCTGGTGCAGGAGCAGAACCAGTGGTGCTGGGCCGCGAGCGGCCTGACCATCGCGCGGTTCCTCGGCTACGGCACGAACACCAGCCAGAACACCTTCTGCGACTACTCCCGCGGCTACCCGGCGGGTTCGCAGTGCCCCAACCAGCCCGGCGAGCTGACGTACGTGCAGCGCGGCTACCAGGCGCTCGGCCTGCGGCCCGGCACGGTCACCGGCGCGCTCAGCTTCGCGTCGGTGCAGAGCGAGATCACCGGCCGCCGCCCGATCGAGACCGGCATCTACTGGACCGCCGGCGGCGGGCACGCCCAGGTCATCTACGGCTACGATGCCAGCGGCCTCGTGTACTACGGCGACCCGTGGCCGAGCAGCCAGCGCTACAGCGCGATGGCGTACTCGAGCTACGTCCGCAACGGGCAGTTCCAGTGGGCGCAGTCCCTCTACCGGATCGGGGCGTGACCGTGAACCTCTTCCGTGGACTCGTCACGCTCTTCGCGGGGACGGCACTGGTGCTGGGTTTCGGCGGCACGGCTTCGGCTTCGACGCCGTCGTCCGGCGACGTCACCGCCGCGGTCAAGGCGGCGGACGCCCAGCTGTCGGCGTTCTTCGGCCAGCTCGACCGGCGGGCGGGTCTCGCGCGCGCCGATGTCGCGCAGGCGCCGAAGGTGGACGGTGAGCCGCAGAGCGTCTACTCGCTGGATCCCGCGTTCGTCGCCGGTCAGCCGGGCGCGAAGCCGGCGTCGTTCGCGTACTACGCGGTGAAGGCGCAGGCGTCGACCGGGCGGCAGGCCACCGTGTGGGTGACCCGCGACGCGGCCGGGCTGACCGCGGCCAACTTCACGACCGGCACCGAGGAGCTGACCTACCCGGCGCAGGCGCACGGGGACCTGGTGTTCACCGAACCGCAGGTCAACGCGTGGTACCGGGTGCGCGACGGCCGCGTGCTCCCGCTGAACGACCCGGCCCGCCGGCGGGTCGGCGACGGGGTCGCGGTGGCGGCGTACCAGCAGCTGGTGCACCGCCTGTACGGCGACAAGCTGCCCGGGTCGGCGTACCGCGACCAGGGCAAGCTCGGCGGGTACGACCTCGCGGCTTCGGCTCCTGCTCCGGGCACCGGTTCCTGGCCGTTCGCCGCCGGTGGGGCGCTCCTGGCGCTCGGCTTGATCGGCTGGGCCACCGGCAAGGCGGCGCGCGCCCGCCGCTGACGCCGGGAGGGTGCGGCCCGGGAGACCGGACCGCACCCTCATGGCTCGCCCGGGCCTCAAGCGCCCCAAGGTGGCCTTCGGTGCGCTGGACACACTCAATGTCGCGTTGGGTGCGCTGGATGCACCCAATGTGGCCTTCGGTGCGTCAGACGCACCCAAGGCGGCCTTCGGTGCGTCTGACGCAACCAAGGCCACCTTGGGGCGCTTGGGTCAGGGGACGTGCTCCGGCTCGCGGTCCGGGTCCGGGGCCGCCAGGGTCTTGCGCTTCTTCAGCCGTAGCAAGAAGAACACCGCTACCGCCGCGAGGATCGCGACCACGATCAGGCCGCCCGTGTTGAGTGCGCCCTCGATGCGTTTCGCCGCTTCGCCCAGTGCCGCGCCGATGCTGATGTGGATCAGGGACCAGCAGAAGGCGCCCGCCGCCGCGGCGGGGAGGAACTTGCGGAACGGAAGGCCCGACGTGCCCGCCGCGGCCGGGGTCAGGGTGCGGATCACCGGCAGGAAGCGGGCGAAGAACACCGCCCACGCGCCGCGGCGTTCGAGGACTCCGGTGGCTTTGTCCCACGCGTCGAGGCCGTACTTGCGGATCAGCTTCGTCTCGCGCAGGCGCGGCCCGAAGCGGCGGCCGATGAAGTAGCCGAGCGCGTCGCCCGCCGTCGCGCAGACCGTCACCACGGCCCACAGGGCGAGGAAGCGCGCGACGGTGTTCGCCGTCGTCGCCGCGATCAGCAGGCCGGATTCGCCGGGGGCCAGGAAACCCAGGCCGATCGTGCACTCGGCGAACACCAGGCCGCCGGTGGCCGCGACGAGCCCCGGTTCCGGGAGTCCTTGCAACCAGCTGAGGAGGTCCGAAACCAGGGCCATGCCGCCACTTTACCGATCCTTTAAGGATGGTGGGGTGACGTGCGTCACCGGGCGAGCAGCGACGCCGCTTCCTGCGCGGCCGGGCCTTCGGCGGCCAGGTGGGCCAGGTTCTCCGGCAGGTCCTCGCCGCGGTGCGCCTTCGTCTGGGCGTACAGGCGTCCCGCGCGGTACGACGACCGCACGAGCGGCCCCGCCATGACGCCCGCGAAGCCCATCGCTTCGGCAGCCTGCGAATGCTCGACGAACTCTTCGGGCTTCACCCACCGGTCCACCGGGTGATGCCGGGGCGACGGGCGCAGGTACTGCGTGATCGTCAAGATCTCGCACCCCGCGTCGACCAGGTCCTGCATGGCCGGAGCGACCTCTTCGGGGGTCTCGCCCATGCCCAGGATCAGGTTCGACTTCGTCACCAGACCGGCTTCACGCGCCTTCGTGATGACTTCCAGCGAACGCGCGTACCGGAAGCCGGGACGGATGCGCTTGAAGATCCGCGGCACCGTCTCCACGTTGTGCGCCAGGACCTCCGGCCGCGATCCGAACACCTCGGCCAGCTGCGCGGGGTCGGCGTTGAAGTCCGGGATCAGCAGCTCGACACCCGTACCGGGGTTGAGCGCGTGGATCTGCCGGACGGTCTCCGCGTACAGCCAGGCGCCGCCGTCTTCCAGATCATCGCGGGCCACGCCGGTGACCGTCGAATACCGCAGCCCCATGGCCTGCACCGACTCCGCGACCTTCCGCGGCTCCGTGCGGTCGAGGGCGGCGGGCTTACCCGTGTCGATCTGGCAGAAGTCGCACCGGCGCGTGCACTGATCGCCACCGATGAGGAACGTGGCCTCACGGTCTTCCCAGCATTCGTAGATGTTGGGACAACCGGCTTCTTCGCAGACGGTGTGGAGGCCTTCGCGGCGCACGAGACCTTTGAGTTCGGTGAACTCCGGCCCCATCCGCACCCGCGTCTTGATCCACGGCGGCTTCTTCTCGATCGGCGTCTCGCTGTTGCGAACCTCGAGACGCAGCAGCTTCCGGCCTTCAGGCGCAGCACTCACGCCTCCAACCGTACGCCCGTCCGGGCTAAGCGGGGTCGGGGGTGACGCCGGTCAGCTTCGCCGTGACGTCCCACAGCGCGGCTCCCAGCGATTCGCTCAGCGCGGGGGTGAGCGGGCGCACTTTCACCGGGTTCCCGCGCATGCCGCCGAGGCCGCCGGGGGCGAGGTAGTCGCCGCCTTCGACGCCGTCCGCCGTGGCCGCGTACAGCTGCGGGAGCGCGCCCTGGCGGACGTTCTGGGCGAACAGGGCCTCGCCGATGCGGTGGCCGCCCGCGATGACGCCGCGGACGACCGGGTTCGAGTACGAGCGGGCCATGCCGCTGCCGAGGCCGGTCGCGGTGTACCCCGGGTGGGCGGCGACGCTCAGGACGTCGTCGCCGGCCGCGCGCAGACGGCGATCCAGCTCCATGGCGAACACCTGGTTCGCGAGCTTCGACTGCCCGTACGCGGTCGCCGGGTTGTAGCGGCGGTGCTCGCCGTTGGGATCTTCGAGGTCGATGCGGGCGCCGGTCGCGGCGAGGCTCGACAGGGTGACGACGCGGGCGCGCGTCCCGCCGCGCAGGGCGGGCAGCAGCAGCCACGTCAGCGCCGCGTGGCCGAGGTAGTTGGTGCCGAACTGCAGCTCGAAGCCGTCGGCGGTGCGGCCGCGGGCGGTCGCCATCACGCCGGCGTTGGCCACCAGGACGTCGAGGGCGTCCCCGGACCGTTCGCGCACCGACGCGGCGGCCGCGCGCACCGACGCGAGCTCGCTCAGGTCCATCGGGATGAGCTCGGGTTCGGCGCCCGCGGCGGCCGCGCGGACCTGGTCCAGTGCCTTCGCGCCGCGTTCGGGCGAACGGCAGGCGAGGAACACGCGGGCCCCCTTGCCCGCGAGCACCTCGGCGGTGCGGAGACCGAGCCCGGAGTTCGCCCCCGTGACCACGACGGTCCGGCCGCTCTGGTCCGCGATGTCGTTCTCGGTCCAGCGTGTCATGCGTGACACTTAACTCCATCCATGCCCCCGCCGCCGCCCTCAACGGAGGCGCTGCGCGCCGCTGGCCCGATTGTTACGCACTGGGCGCGAGCAGCCGCCGCAGGTGTCCCATGACCGGGCGACGCCGGACGGGCTCCTCGCGACTCGTGTGCAGCAATGCCTCCAGCGCGTGGCCCACCTTGACGATCTCCTCGGCCGGCTCGCGCGGGTCGGCCAGGCCGGCCGTGACGGCGAGCATCCGCAGCTCGCCCTCGTGCATCCGGCGCAGCGACGCGTACCGCTCGTACGCGCCGTCGAGGACCGCGCGCAGGTCGGCGTGCTCGTCGACGGCGGTGCGCCAGGCGCGGGTGACGGCGTCGACGTGGTCGCCGAGGCCGTCGGCTTCGTCCGGGTCGGCGACCTCGGCGCGCAGCCGGCCGCCGAGCGTGCGCGTCCACTGGTACTGCAGGGCGGTGAGGATGTTCTCTTCGGTGCCGAAGTGCTCTTCGGCACCCGGTACTTCTTCGAGCGGCAGCGGCGCGCCCGGGTTCCGGGCGGCCAGGCGGACGGCGGCTTCGAGGATTTCCTGCCGCCGGTAGAAGTCTGTCCAGCTCATGGTGTGGCTCCCCTTCCGTGGCCCGGGTCATACCGCGGGTCTGCGGCATACTCCCGGTACGGACCTGACCCGGCGAACATACCATGAGTATGGAGAGATCCTCCGGGCGTAAAGTTGTGAAGGTGGCGACAATGAGGTCCAGACGACTCGACTACTCCGAGTCGACGCGGTCGGCGCTGGTCGACAGCGCGGTCGAACTGTTCACCAAACGCGGCTACGCGGGTACCTCGCTCGACGAGATCGCCAAACGCGCCCGGGTCACCAAGGGAGCCCTCTACCACCACTTCAGCGGCAAGCAGGCGCTGTTCGAGGCCGCGTTCGACCAGGTCGAGAGCCTCGTCTACGACCGGCTCGACAAGATCATGACCGGCGAGGGCACGCCGTGGGAGCGGGCGCTCGGCGGGCTCAACGCGTTCATCCGCAGCTGCCTCGACCCCGCCTACCAGCGGATCGCCATCCACGAGGCGCCGGTGGTGATGGGCTGGGAGCGCTGGCGCGAGGCCGAGGAGCGGTGCAGCTTCGGGCTGGTCCGCTCGGGCCTGCAGTCGCTGATCGACGCGGGCGAGGTCGAGCCGGTGCCGGTGGAGGTCACCGCGCGGCTGCTGTTCGGCGCGCTGTCCAGCGCGGCGACCGAGATCGCCAGCTCGCCGGACCCGAAGCGGGTCGGGGCCGAGATCGAGGACGTGATCGTCCGCATGCTGGTCCGGTTGCGGCGGACCGAGCAGGACGGCGCGGAGGTCTCCCCGTCGATAGGCTGACGGCGTGGACTTGAGGATCTTCACCGAGCCCCAGCAGGGGGCCAGCTACGACGACCAGCTGCGGGCCGCGAAGGCCGCCGAAGCGGCAGGCTACGACGCTTTCTTCCGCAGTGACCACTACCTGAAGATGGGCTCGGCCGACGGCCTGCCCGGCCCGACCGACGCCTGGATCACCCTGGCCGGCCTGGCCCGCGAGACGACCCGGATCCGGCTCGGCACGCTCGTCACCGCGGCGACGTTCCGGCACCCCGGGCCGCTCGCCATCTCGGTCGCGCAGGTCGACCAGATGTCCGGCGGGCGCGTCGAGTTCGGGCTCGGCGCCGGCTGGTACGACACCGAGCACGAGGCGTACGGCCTGACGTTGCCGCCGCTGAAGGAGCGGTTCGACCGGTACGCCGAGCAGCTCGAGATCGTCACCGGCCTGTGGAAGACGCCGGCCGGCTCGACGTACTCCTTCGACGGCCGGTACTACACGCTGAAGGACTCGCCCGCGCTCCCGAAGCCGGCGCAGCAGCCCGCGCCGCCGGTGATCATCGGCGGTGGCGGCAAGAAGCGCACCCCGGAGCTGGCCGCCCGGTTCGCCGACGAGTTCAACCTGCCCTTCGCCGACGCCGAGACCGCGGCCGCGCAGTTCGCCAGGGTCGAAGACGCGGCGCGGGAGATCGGCCGTGACCCCAAGGAGATCCTGCGGTCGGTGGCGCTGGTGATCGCCGTCGGCCGGTCCGAGGAGGAGGTCGCGCGCCGCGCGTCGGTCCTCGGGCGCGACGTCTCCGAGCTGCGCGCGAACGGCCTGGCCGGGACGCCCGCGGAGGTCGTCGACCGGATCGGGCAGTGGCGCGAGAAGACCGGGATCACCCGGCTCTACCTGCAGCTGCTCGACATGCAGGACCTGGACCAGATCGACCTGGTCGCTTCGGAAGTCGCCCCGCAGCTGGACTAGCGCCCCAAGTCCGTGAAGGCCTCCTTACCGGTCGAAAAAGCCGGTAAGGAGGCCTTCACGGCTTTTCAGTTCTGCAGGGCGAAGGTGACGCCGGGGGCCTCGGGAGCCGCCGGGCGGGGGAGCCAGCGGTCCTCGCTCACCGGCAGCTCACCCTCCAAAGCCGCCAGGACGGCGTCGCGGGCCAGCGGCAGTACCGCTTCCACGCTGACGTCCCGCTGCAGCTCGTAGGACAGCGACGTCACACCCGCGTCGCGGATGCCGCACGGGACGATGTTGTCGAACGCCGCCAGGTCCGCGTTGCAGTTCAGCTCGAAGCCGTGCATCGTCACGCCGCGCTGGACGCGGATGCCGATGGCCGCGATCTTGCGCTCGATGCCGCGGTCGTCGGCCGGGATCCAGACGCCGCTGCGGCCCTCCACGCGGCCGCTCGTCACGCCGAGCTGGTCGCACACGTGGATCAGGGCCTCTTCCAGCCGCCGGACGTAGTGCACGACGTCGATCGGGTCGGCGAGCTTCACGATCGGGTAGCCGACCAGCTGGCCGGGACCGTGCCAGGTGATCTTGCCGCCGCGGTCGACGTCGATCACCGGGGTGCCGTCGGTCGGGCGGTCAGCGGGCTCGGTGCGCTTGCCCGCGGTGTACACCGACGGGTGCTGCAGCAGGAACATCGTGTCCGGCGCGGTGCCGTCGGCGCGCTCGGTGAGCCGGGTCCGCTGGAGCTCCCAGGCTTCGGTGTAGTCGATCGTGCCGAGCTCCCGGACTTCGACGGGTTCGGTGCTGGCGCGGCAGGTGCGGGAAGAACTCACCCGTCGAGGCTACGCCCGTCACCCGGGGGAAGCAGCCGCAAGGCGCACGCTGAGAGCAGCCCGACACCGGTCACCGCCAGCACTGCGCCGATCGTGTCCGACACCCAGTGCACGCCCAGCACCACGCGGCAGGCCGCGCTGAGCACGACCGCCACCGCCGAGGCGAGCAGGACGCGCTTGACCAGCCGCGGCCACAGCCACGCGCACAGCAGCACCAGCACGAACCCGGTGCTCGCCACCGCCGTCACGTGCCCGCTCGGGTAGCTCAGGTCGGGGTAGTCGCGCGGACGTGCCCGCAGGAAGAGCGGCTTGAACACGACGCTCGTCAGCCGGCACAGCACCAGCACGACCGCCAGCCGCACGCACAACCCCGTGTGCTGCCGCTGCCGCAACGCCAGCGCCAGCAGCGCCGCGCCGAGGACGAAGGGGAGCACCGGGCCGAGGACGTCGCTGCCGAGCTGCGCCACCCGCCCGAGCGGCTGCGCGTAGACGCCGTGGAGGGCGTTCGCCACCTGGGAATCGAGGGTCAGCGGGTGCCGCGCCACGCCGAGCCCGAGCGCGACGAACGCCGCCGCCAGCGCGAGACCGACGACGAGCCAGCGCTTGAGCGGGACCGTCATGCCGCGGCGAGCGCGCTGTCCAGGGTCGGGTGCCGGAACGCGTAGCCGGAGCGCTCCAGCACGGCGGGGACGGCCCGCTGCCCGAACAGCGCCATCTCCTCGCCGGCCTGGCCGAGCACGGCCTTGAGCGCGAACCCGGGCACCCACCACGGCGCCGGGCGGTGCAGCGCGCGGCCGACCGCGCGGGTGAACTCGGCGTTGGTCACCGGCGCCGGGCCGGTCAGGTTCACCGGGCCCGCGACGTCGTGCGTCAGGACGTGCACGATCGCGCCGACCTCGTCGTCGAGGGCGATCCACGGCATGTACTGGCGGCCGTCGCCGAGCCGCCCGCCCAGGCAGAGCCGGAAGAGCGGGCGCAGGGTGCCGTAGAGGCCGCCCTTCGCCGAAAGCACCAGCCCGGTGCGGATGTTCACCACCCGCGCGTCGCCGGCGCTCGCCGTCGCCGCTTCCCAGGCTTCGCAGAGTTCGGCGAGGAACCCCCGCCCGCGTGGCGCGGTTTCGTCCACAGTGGACGCTCCGGGATTGCCGTAGTAGCCGACGGCGGAAGCGTTGACGAGCACGCCGATCCCGTGTTCGGCGACGGCTTCGGCGAGCACCTCGGTCGGCTCGACGCGGCTGTCGGTGAGCTCCTGCTTGCGCATCGCGCTCCACCGGCCGGGGAACAACGGCTTGCCACCGAGGTTCACGACGGCGTCGACGCCCTCGAAGGCGCCGCCGGTGATGGTCCCGGACGGCGGATCCCAGCGGAATTCCCCGCCACCACGCGCTTCCCGCCGCACCAGGCGGCGGACCTCGTGCCCGTCGCGCAGCAGGCGGTCGCCCAGCGCCGACCCGATCAAGCCGCTCGCGCCGGCGATCAGTACTCGCATGCCTCGATCGTTGCGCATCCGCTGCGCGACCGCACACCCGGACTCGCTCACCGGGCCCGGAAAGCCGTGAAGGCCTCCTTACCGGCGTTTATGACCGGTAAGGAGGCCTTCACGGACTACGGAAACCTCAGAGGCCGAGCTCGCCCTCGAAGTTGCCCTCTTCCAGGCGCTGCTTGATCGTCGTCAGGAAGCGGCCCGCGTCGGCCCCGTCCACCAGGCGGTGGTCGTAGGTCAGCGGCAGGTACGCCATCGACCGGACGGCGATCGTGTCGTTGCCGTCGGCGTCCGCGATGACCACCGGGCGCTTGACGACCGCGCCGGTGCCGAGGATGCCCGACTGCGGCTGCACGATGATCGGCGTGTCGAACAGCGCGCCGACGCTGCCGATGTTCGTGATCGAGAACGTGCCGCCCGACAGCTCGTCCGGCTTGATCTGGCCCGACCGCGCGCGGCCCGCCAGGTCGGCGATCCGGTGCGCGAGACCGGCCAGGCTCAGCTCGCCGGCGTCGTGGATCACGACCGAGAGCAGCCCGCGCTCGGTGTCCACCGCGATGCCCAGGTGCACGGCGCCGTGGTAGGTGATCTCCTTCGTGTCCTCGTTGTAGGACGCGTTGACGTTCGGGTGCTGCTTGAGCGCCTCGACCGTGGCCTTCGCGAAGAACGGCAGGAACGTCAGGTTGACGCCCTCGCGCTCCTTGAAGGCCGCCTTCGCGCGCGAGCGCAGCTTGGCGATCTTCGTGACGTCGACCTCCTGGACCTGCGTGAGCTGCGCGGCGATCTGCAGCGACTCGCGGGTCTTGGTGGCCGTGATCTGGCGGATCCGGCTGGCCTTCTGCACGGTGCCGCGCAGCGCGGCGAGCTCCGGCGACACCGGGGCCGCGGGACGCGCGGCCGGCGCCGACGGGGCGGCAG
>NZ_JAAGNB010000435.1:0-212 GCF_010550475.1 Amycolatopsis sp. SID8362 | reverse complement strand
CCTTCGGCCGCCGCGGCGTCCGCGCCGCCGATGCCGGTCAGCTCGCCCGCGGCGAACACCCCGGGGACGCTCGTGCGCTGGTCCTCGCCGACCCGGACGAACTCGCCGTCGAGCGCGCACCCGGCCGCGACGGCCAGTTCCGGCTGCGGCGCGAACCCGTGCCCGACGCAGACCGCGTCGACCTCGTAGGTCCGTTCGGTGCCCGGCACGAC
>NZ_JAAGNB010000381.1:0-378 GCF_010550475.1 Amycolatopsis sp. SID8362 | reverse complement strand
GGCCGCCAGCCGCCGTCGCCGCGGTCGAACCACCGCACCCCGGGCGACACCGTCACCGCGCTCGTCCCCGCCGCGTTCTCCACCCACCCGGCGGCCGGCTCCGGGACGGCACCGGCGACCCGGACGGTCTCCCGCTCCCCCAGCACCAGGTGGTCGTCGTGGGCCGAGAACACCCGGCCCTCGGCGTCGAAGCGGTCCAGCCGCCCGTTCGCGACGCGCGAAGCCGGGCCACCGCCGGAGAACACGGCGTCCGGACAGTGGCGCAGGCAGACGACGTCCGACGGATCCCCGAGCTCGGCGCCGAAGCGCCAGACCTCGCGGCCCGACCGGTCGACGCCGCGGTAGCTGCCGTCCCCCAGGTCGTAGACCACGGCGCCG
>NZ_JAAGNB010000281.1:0-862 GCF_010550475.1 Amycolatopsis sp. SID8362 | reverse complement strand
CCGGCGCCGGCGTTCGGCGACCCGGCGCTGCTGGAACGGATCGCGGGCAACCTGCTGGAGAACGCGGTCCGCCACAACGTCGAGGGCGGCTGGCTGGACGTCGTGACCCAGTCCGGCCCTCGCTGGTCGACGCTGCGGGTCCGGTCATCGGGCGGCCTGGTGGACCCGGCGACGGTGGCGGAGCTGTTCGAGCCGTTCCGCCGGGCCGGCGTCGCGCGGACCGCACGCCACGGCGCCGGGCTGGGGCTGTCGATCGTCCGGGCGGCGGTCCAGGCGCACGGCGGAAGTGTGGCGGCGGAGCCGATCGTGGGCGGCGGCCTGGCGGTGACGGTGCACCTGCCGGTGGGGTGAAAAGCCTCGTGAGTGTTTGGTCGGGTTAGAACCCGACCAAACACTCACGACCCGGCCAGGGCGAGACCGGCGCGGAGGACACCGGCCGCGTGGAGCATGGCCGCGCGGGCGTCCGGGTCGATGCCGACGCGGTTCGCGAAGCCGTGGAGCTGGCCTTCGTGGCGGCGGTGAACCAGGGGGATTCCGGCGGCGGCCAGGCGGGCCGCGTAGGCCTCGCCTTCGTCGCGCAGGAGGTCGAAGCCGCACGTCGCCACGTACGTCGGCGGGAGGCCGTCGAGGGTCTCGTCGTACGCCACCGACGCGCGCGGATCGGTGTACGAAGCCGGGTCGCGCAGGTACTGCGCGCGGTACCAGGCCCACTCGTCCCGGTCCAGCCGGAAGCCCGAGCCGAACTGCCGGTGCGATTCCGACGCGCCGAGCGCGTCCGTCGCCGGCGTCAGCAGGAGGCTGAACGCCGGGCGGGGCAGCTCGCCGCGGGCGGCCGCGTGGGCCACCACCGCCGCCAGGTTGC
>NZ_JAAGNB010000226.1:0-1775 GCF_010550475.1 Amycolatopsis sp. SID8362 | reverse complement strand
ACCGCCCTGTTCGCCGAACTGCCCGCGGCGCGCAAGGCCGTCCTGGCCGCCGAGGAAGCGCGGCGGGACGCCGGCGCCGCCGGTGCGCGGCTGCGCGAACGGATCCTCGCGGTGCCCGTGCCCGAGCGGCCGCAGTTCGTCCTCGGCCTGCTGCGCGCCCAGGTCGCCGTGGTGCTCGGCCACGACGACGCGAAGGCGATCGGCCCGGACAAGGCGTTCAAGGAGCTCGGGTTCGACTCGCTGACCGCGGTCGAGCTGCGCAACGCGCTGAGCACGGCCACCGGTCTCGTCCTGCCGCCGACCCTGGTGTTCGACTTCCCGACCCCGCGCGAGCTCGCCGCGCACCTGCTCGGCGAACTGCTCGGCGCACCGGCCGAGACCGCCGCCCGGACGGCGGTGGCCGCTGACGACGACGACCCGATCGCCATCGTCGGCATCGGCTGCCGCTTCCCCGGCGGGGCCGCCACACCGGAGGACTTCTGGCGGCTGCTGGCCGACGGTGTCGACACGATCGCCCCGTTCCCCGCCGACCGCGGCTGGGACCTCGACTACCTAGCCGGGGCGAGCGGGGACTTCAGCCTCGAAGGCGGGTTCGTCTACGACGCGGCCGACTTCGACCCGGGCTTCTTCGGCATCTCCCCGCGTGAGGCACTGGCCATGGACCCGCAGCAGCGGCTGCTGCTGGAGACGTCCTGGGAAGCGCTGGAGCGCGCCGGGATCGACCCGCTCCGCCTGCGCGGCAGCGACACCGGCGTGTTCGTCGGCACCAACGGCCAGGACTACGGCAGGCTGCTGGAACGGGCGGGCGACGACGTCCAGGGCCACGTCGCGACCGGCAACACCGCGAGCGTGATGTCCGGGCGGCTGTCCTACACCCTCGGCCTGGAAGGCCCGGCCGTCACCGTCGACACCGCGTGCTCGGCCTCGCTGGTCGCCCTGCACTGGGCGGGGCAGGCCCTGCGCGCCGGCGAGTGCTCGCTGGCGCTGGTCGGCGGGTCGACGGTGATGGCGGGCCCGGGCTCGTTCATCCAGATGAGCCTCACCGGCGGGCTGTCGAACACGGCGCGCTGCAAGGCTTTCTCGGCCGACGCCGACGGCACCGGCTGGTCCGAAGGGGCGGGCGTGCTCGTGGTCGAGCGGCTTTCGCGGGCCCGTGCACTCGGGCACGAGGTCTGGGCGGTGGTGAAGGGGTCCGCGGTCAACCAGGACGGCGCGTCCAACGGCCTGACCGCGCCCAACGGTCCCGCGCAGCAGCGGGTGATCCGGCAGGCGCTGGCCGACGCCGGCCTTGCACCGTCCGAAGTGGACGCCGTCGAGGCGCACGGCACCGGCACCGTGCTGGGCGACCCGATCGAGGCGCAGGCGCTGCTGGCCACCTACGGCCGGGAGCGCAACGCCGAGCGGCCGCTGCTGCTGGGCTCGGTGAAGTCCAACATCGGCCACACCCAGGCCGCCGCCGGCGTCGCCGGGGTGATCAAGGTGGTCATGGCGATGCGCCACGGCGTGCTGCCGAAGACGCTGCACGCCGACGAGCCGTCGCCGCACATCGACTGGTCCGCCGGGGCGGTCTCGCTGCTGACCGAAGCCGTCGAGTGGCCTGACACCGGCCGCCCGCGGCGCGCGGCGGTGTCCTCGTTCGGCATCAGCGGCACCAACGCGCACACCATCCTGGAACAGGCGCCACCGGCGGAAGTCCCGGCGGCGCCGGAGGTGCCCGGACCGGTGGCGTGGCCGGTGTCGGGCCGGTCGGCGGCCGCGGTGCGGGCGCAGGCGGC
>NZ_JAAGNB010000178.1:0-863 GCF_010550475.1 Amycolatopsis sp. SID8362 | reverse complement strand
CGGATCGACCACGCCGGCACCGAACGCGTGGATGCCGCGGCCGCCGCGGGCCGGGGTCGCGGTCGCCAGCAGCCGCTGGGCCACCTGGGCCGCGCTCAGCTCCGGCCACGCCGAGCGCACCAGCGCCGCGGTTCCGGAAACGAAGGGCGCGGCGAAGCTCGTACCGTCCACATAGGCGTGCCCGCCCGCCCGGGTCGTGGTCAGCACCTTCGCGCCCGGGGCCACGATGTCGACGTACGGGCCGATCTGCGAACCGGGCAGCCGGGCCCCGTCGATGTCGACGGCGCCGACCCCGAGCACCCCGGCGTAGGCGGCCGGGTACGACGGCAGTTCGCCGCTCGTGTCCTTCTGCGCGTTGCCCGCCGCCGCCACGACGAGCGCGTCGCGCGCCACCGCGTACGCGACCGCGTCGCGGATCACCGGGAAGTCGTCGTGGCCGGCCAGTGACAAGTTGATCACCTTCGCGCCCTGGTCCGCGGCGTAGCGGATGCCGTTCGCGACGACCTGCGGGTCGATCCGCAGCGACTCGCCCTGGTCGCCGACGTCCCGGTCGCTGATCCGCACCGGCAGGAGTGCCGCGTCCGGCGCTACGCCGTGGAACCCGATGCCCGGCACCGGATCCGCCCCGACGATGCCGGCCACACCGGTGCCGTGCGACACGCAGTCGAACGCCCCCGGCAGCGCGCCGGCGAGGTAGAAGTCCCGCCCCGGCAGCACTTTTCCCGGCCGGCTCAGCTGCGGGTGATCACCGTCCACACCGGAATCGACGACAGCGACGAGCACGCCCGCGCCACGGCTGTGCGGCCACGCCCGTTCCGGGGAAAGCATCTGCTGGGCCCATGGCATGGCCGCCACGGCGGGGT
>NZ_JAAGNB010000048.1:0-384 GCF_010550475.1 Amycolatopsis sp. SID8362 | reverse complement strand
GGCGCGGTGTTCAGCGAGCGCGGCTACCACTCGGCGTCGATGGAGGAGATCGCGGCCGCCGTCGGCATCACCGCCGCGGCCCTGTACCGGCACTTCCCGAACAAGTACGCGCTGTTCGCCGAGTGCGCGAACGTCATGGTGGACCGGCTCGTCGCGGCGCTCGACGAAGTGCCGGGAGACGGCGCACTGGCGGACGTCCTGGCCGCGGCCACGCGCGTCACCGTCGCCCACCGCGCGGCCGGCGGGGTGTACCGGTGGGAGGCCCGCTACCTCGACCGCGACGACCGCCGCGTGCTCAAGGGCAAGTTCGCGCACGTCGTCGGCCGGGTCGCGGCCGCGGTCCGGCGCGAGCACCCGGCGTCCGACGAACACCTGCGCGCGGTG
>NZ_JAAGNB010001864.1:0-377 GCF_010550475.1 Amycolatopsis sp. SID8362 | reverse complement strand
CGACGTCGACGTTGAGGGTGCGCTCGGCCCCCGCCAGCACCAGCTCCGCCGCCCGCCGCCGCCAGCTGCCACCGAGCCACTGCCGCAGCGCGACCGCGCGGCGCAGGTAGAGGTGCGCGTCGTGCTCCCAGGTGAACCCGATGCCGCCGAGGACCTGGACGCAGTCCTTGGCGTTGGCGACCGCGGCGTCGAGGGCGACGACGGCCGCGCTCGCCACCGACAGCGGGTCCTGCCCGGACGCCGCGTCCCAGGCCAGCGCTTCGGCCGCTTCCGCGCGGCAGAGCATCTCGGCGCACAGGTGCTTGACCGCCTGGAACGCCCCGATCGGCCGGCCGAACTGCTCACGGACCTTGGCGTATTCGACGGCGACGCGCAGG
>NZ_JAAGNB010001806.1:0-615 GCF_010550475.1 Amycolatopsis sp. SID8362 | reverse complement strand
GACGTCTACCTGGCCGACTACGACCAGCGGACGCTCGTGCCGCTGCGGCCGGGCGCGGCCGAGCTCGACATCGAGACCTCGACGGCCGGCGAGGTGTTCCGCCGCGCCGGCACGACCGTGACGCGCGACGGGCCCGCGCCGGTGCTGTGGACGATCCTGCTCGACGGCGTGGAACGCCTCGGCGTGCTGAAGATCGTCCCGGCGAACGGCGCCGACCCCGGCGACGCGGCGGTGCAGGAGCAGTGCCGCTGGCTGGCGACGCTGCTCGGCCACCTCGTCACCGTGACGACCCAGTACGGCGACGGCCTCGACGCGCGACGACGGCGGCGGCACCGCACCTCCCCCGCCGAGCTGCTGTGGCAGAGCCTGCCGCCGCTGACCGGCGCCACGGAGAGCGTCGTCGTCGGCGCGAGCGTCCAGCCGGCGTACGACCTCCGCGGCACCGTGTTCGATTACGCACTCTCGGAGAACCGGGCGCAGCTGGCGCTGTTCGACGCGAGCGCGCACACCGCGGTGGTGACGGCCCTCGCCGCGTACCGGACCGCCCGCCACGACGGCGCCGCCCTCGCCGGCCAGTTCGCGGCGGTCGGGGTCGAACTCGGGGGCCGGTCCGCG
>NZ_JAAGNB010001704.1:0-441 GCF_010550475.1 Amycolatopsis sp. SID8362 | reverse complement strand
GGCCGCGCCGGTGTTCGTCTTCCCCGGCCAGGACTCCCAGTGGGCCGGGATGGCCGTCGAACTGCTCGAAGCCGCGCCGGTCTTCGCCGGGCGGATGGCCGAGTGCGCCGCCGCGCTGGCGCCGTTCGTGGACTGGACCCTGACCGACGTCCTGGCCGACGAGGCCGCGCTGGCCCGGGTCGACGTCGTCCAGCCGGCGCTGTGGGCGGTGATGGTGTCGCTGGCCGCGCTGTGGCAGGAGCATGGCGTGGAGCCGGCGGCGGTGGCGGGCCACTCGCAGGGCGAGATCGCCGCCGCCTGCGTCGCCGGGGCGCTGTCGCTCGAAGACGGTGCCCGGATCGTGGCGCTGCGCAGCGCGCTGATCCGGGACCGGCTGTCCGGCCACGGCGCGATGATGTCGGTGCTGGCGCCGGTCGAGGACGTCCGGGCGCTGCTGGGGCC
>NZ_JAAGNB010001647.1:0-411 GCF_010550475.1 Amycolatopsis sp. SID8362 | reverse complement strand
GAACCCGATCGGACCGGCCAGGGTGACGGCCGACGCGGCCAGCAGCACCGCCAGCCCGATCGCGGCGAAGCGGACCCGCCCGACGTGGACGCCCAGCGTCCGGGCGTGGTCGTCGCCGACGTGGACGAGGTCGAGCCGCTGGGTCATGGCGAGCAGCGCGAGGACCGCCACGCCGATCACCGGGCCGAGGGTGCGGACCCCGGCGAGCCCGTTCTGCTCCAGCGATCCCTCGCCCCACGCGAACAGGCCGCGGGTTTCCTGGGCGTAGAGCAGCAGCAGGACCTGCGTCACCGAGATCAGGGCGAGGGAGATCGCGGTGCCCGCCAGCACCAGCCGCACGATCCCGGTGCCGCCGGTGCCGGACAGCGCGAGCACGCACACGGCCGCGGCCAGCCCGCCCCCGAACGCGAC
>NZ_JAAGNB010001599.1:0-249 GCF_010550475.1 Amycolatopsis sp. SID8362 | reverse complement strand
ACCGGGTTGGGCACTTCACAGGTCAACGACGTGCCGTCGTCGAACGAGACCGTCACGCGGGCGGCCCGTTCGCCGGGCAGCCGGGCGGTGAGGTCGGCGGCCTCGACGAGCCGCACCCGGCTCGCCAGCGCCCGCACGTCCGCGTCGCAGAGCGGGCTTTGCGGCGCGACCTCGCCGGTCAGCGCGGCAGTCGCCACCACGAACGGCGTCGAGAACATCGCCGAAAGCCGGTTCGACCAGTCCACATCG
>NZ_JAAGNB010001506.1:0-225 GCF_010550475.1 Amycolatopsis sp. SID8362 | reverse complement strand
AACATCGACGGCCACCGCGTCGCGACCACCCGCGCGGCGGCGGCGATCGCCCAGGTCCTGCAGGGTGGCCGGCTCCCGGCGCCGGCGAAGACCGCGGTCGGGGTCTGAGGGAGGAACGCGATGGAAGACACCCGGTTCGCCCTGCCCGAGGTCGACGCCCCCGCCGCCACCGAGGTCGGGGTGATCCTGCTCGGCCTGGAGGCCGACCGGCTGCTCGCCGGGCTC
>NZ_JAAGNB010001408.1:0-429 GCF_010550475.1 Amycolatopsis sp. SID8362 | reverse complement strand
TGTTGACCCGGATCCCGCGCGGCCCGTACTCCAGCGCCGCGCCGCGCGCGTGCATGACCAGCGCCGCCTTCGCCGCGCTGTAGTGGACGTGGCCGGGTGCGGGCTGGCGGGCCTCGATCGACGCGACGTGCGTGACGCTGCCGCCGTCGCCCATCAGCCGGGCCGCCGCCTGGGTACAGGAGAACGCGCTGGTCAGGGTCGCGTCCAGCATCGCCCGCCAGCGCTCGGCCGTGAGGTCTTCGAGGGGCTCGACCGGTTGGACGCCGGCGTTGTTGACCAGCGCGTCGAGCCGTCCGCCCCAGTCCGCGACGGCGTCGAGCAGGGCGTGGCAGGCAGCGTCGTCGGTGAGTTCGGCGGCGAACGCGCGGGCCCGCCCGCCGGCCGCTTCGATCGCCGCGACGACGTCGTCGGCGGCGCCGGGCCGCCGGT
>NZ_JAAGNB010001309.1:0-840 GCF_010550475.1 Amycolatopsis sp. SID8362 | reverse complement strand
GGCACGACCACGAGCCACGCCCGCCGGTCCGGCTCGGCCGGGACGGGCACCGGCTTCCAGGCGACGCGGTAGCGCAGCCGGTCCACCTCGGCCTGGACGTCGCGGCGCCGCCGCCAGGACGACAGGGCGGGCAGGATCGCGGCGAGGGACGAGTCGGCGACGGCCAGCGTCGCGGACAGCGATTCGACGTCTTCCCGTTCGACCGCGGCCCAGAACTCGGCGTCGGCGGCGTGCTCGACGCCGGGCTCGGCCGCCTCGCCGGGCTCCGGCCAGAACCGCTGCCGCTGGAAGGCGTAGGTCGGCAAGTCGACCCGCTTCGCGCCGGTACCGGCGAAGAGCGCGGCCCAGTCGACGTCCACACCGGACACATGCAGCCGGGCGAGCGCGGAAACCACCGCCGCTTCCTCACCACGATCCTTGCGCAGCAACGGAACCGCGTCGACCATCGCCGACAACGTCCCATCCGGCCCCAGCTCCACCAACGCGGCACCGGACAAAGCATTCACATGATCAGCGAACCGAACCGTGTCCCGAACATGAGACACCCAGAACTCCGGCGACCGCACATCCCCAGCCGCAACCATCGGAACCGTCGGCTCAGCGAACTCCAAACCTTCAACAACCGCACGGAATTCATCCAGCATCGGATCCATCAGCGACGAATGGAACGCATGCGACACGTTGAGCCGCTTGGACTTCTCGAACCCGGCGGCGATCTCCAGAACACGGTCCTCGACACCGGAAATCACCACGGACTGCGGGCCGTTCACGGCCGCAATCGACACACCGTCGACCAGCAACGGCAGGACTTCATCCTCCGAGGCCACCAGCGACACCATC
>NZ_JAAGNB010001256.1:0-308 GCF_010550475.1 Amycolatopsis sp. SID8362 | reverse complement strand
CCGAGCACGGTGTCCGGCACCTGCTGCTGACCAGCCGCCGCGGGCTCGGCGCGCCCGGGGCGGCCGAGCTGCGCGACGAGCTGACCGGGCTGGGCGCCACGGTGACCGTCGCCGCCTGTGACGTCGGCGACCGGGAGGACCTCGCGGACCTGCTCGCCACCGTGCCCGCGGAGCACCCGCTGACCGGGGTCGTGCACGCGGCGGGCGTCGCGGACAACGGGCTCGTGGGCGACCTCGACGCCCGGCGGCTGGGCCGGGTGTTCCGGGCCAAGGCCGACTCGGCGTGGCACCTGCACGAGCTGACCCGT
>NZ_JAAGNB010001201.1:0-356 GCF_010550475.1 Amycolatopsis sp. SID8362 | reverse complement strand
GGCCAGGCCCCGGAGTGGCCCGCCGACCTGGGCGCGCACGGCCTGATCGCGCACGTCGGCGAGGACGCGCAGCCGCGACCCGTGCCGTGGACGTTCGGGAAGTTCTCCGCCTTCGGCACCCCGGCCGGCCGCTTCGCGTGGCACCGGATCGTCGGCGCGTACGTCGGCTTCGCGATCGGTGACGCGCTCGGCGGCGGTGCCGACCCGGCCGGCCCGCTGCCGCTCGGCGGGCTGACGCGCCACCTGCTGTTCCACACCGACATCGTGCTGCGCGGCCTGCCGCCGGTGCCTACCGGCGAAGTCCCGGCGACGCTGCCCGAACCGGACCCGGTCGGCTGGCTCGCCGTCGCGACCCG
>NZ_JAAGNB010001152.1:0-204 GCF_010550475.1 Amycolatopsis sp. SID8362 | reverse complement strand
CGTCGGTGCCCGGGTCCTGCGGGACCGTGACCGCCGCCAGCGGGTTGACGCTGTACGTCTTCGACAGCGGCTCCGCCGGCGTCAGCTGCGCCGCGGCGACGAAGCTCGTCGGCGACTTCCACCGCAAGATCGGCGGGCGCCAGGGCGCCGGCTCGAACGACGCGGTGAACGAGACCGTCGACGGCTGGCTGTGCACGTCCGGGC
>NZ_JAAGNB010001100.1:0-277 GCF_010550475.1 Amycolatopsis sp. SID8362 | reverse complement strand
ACTCCCGGATCGTGCCGAACCTGATCACCACCAGCGGCCCGGGCGACCTGTTCACCATCCGCAACATCGGCAACCTCGTCCCGGCCGGGCAGGCCGACCCGTCGATGAACGCGTCGATCGAGTTCGCCGTGGGTGTGCTCGGCGTCGAGGAGATCGTGGTCTGCGGCCACTCGGGCTGCGGCGCGATGGCGGCGCTCGCCGACGGCCCGCCGCCGGGGCCGCTGTCGGTCTGGCTCCGCCACGCGGAACCGAGCGCGCACCGCCTCGGCGCGGCCAC
>NZ_JAAGNB010001052.1:0-202 GCF_010550475.1 Amycolatopsis sp. SID8362 | reverse complement strand
GTCGCCGGGATCATCAAGATGGTCATGGCGATGCGCCACGGCACGGTGCCGCGCACCCTGCACGCCGACGAGCCGTCGTCGCACATCGACTGGTCGGCCGGGGCGGTTTCGCTGCTGACGGAGACCGCGCCGTGGCCCGAGACCGGCCGGCCGCGCCGCGCGGGGGTGTCCTCGTTCGGCATCAGCGGCACCAACGCCCACA
>NZ_JAAGNB010000951.1:0-672 GCF_010550475.1 Amycolatopsis sp. SID8362 | reverse complement strand
GCACGACGTGGCCCCGCAGCACCGCCAGGTCGAGGTTGACCGGCAGCACCACCGGGTGGCCGGTCGCCGCGGCCGCGTCGAACAGGGCGAGCCCCTGCCCGGCGGGCAGCGGGTTCAGGCCCGCGCGGGCCATCCGCTGGACGTCGACGTCGCCGAGCGCGCCGGTCATGCCCTCGGTCTGCGCCCACGGGCCCCAGGCCAGGGAAAGCCCCGGGAGGCCGAGGGCGCGCCGGTGCTCGGCCAGTGCGTCGAGGAACGAGTTCGCGGCGGCGTAGTTGCCCTGCCCGACCCCGCCGAGCAGGCCGCTCGCGGACGAGTAGGTGACGAACGCGCCGAGGTCGAGGTCCCGGGTCAGCTCGTGCAGGTGCCAGGCGCCGTCGACCTTGGGGCGCAGCACCTTCGCCAGCCGGGCCGGGGTCAGCGAGCCGACGACACCGTCGTCGAGCACGCCCGCGGTGTGCACGACCGCCGCGAGCGGGTGCTCGGCCGGGATCGTCGCGAGCAGGCTTTCGACGTCCTCGCGGTCGGCGGTGTCGCAGGCGGACACGGTGACCCGGGCGCCGAGGGCTTCCAGGTCGCCCACCAGGTCGAGGACGCCGGCGGCGCCGCGCCCGCGCCGGCTGGCCAGCAGCAGGTGGCGGACGCCGTGTTCGGTGACGAGGTGCCGGGCCA
>NZ_JAAGNB010000819.1:0-985 GCF_010550475.1 Amycolatopsis sp. SID8362 | reverse complement strand
CGGTCGCGCTCGACGGCGAGCCGGTCGACCCCGCGCTCGCGGCGGCCTGGGGCCTGGTGCGCTCGGCGCAGTCGGAGCACCCGGGCCGGTTCGTGCTCGCCGACACCGACGGCACCGAGGCGTCCGAAGCCGCCCTCGCGGCGGCGGTCGCCACCGGCGAACCGCAGCTGGTTCTCCGCGACGGCAACGCATTCGCCCTCCGCGTCGGCCGGCTGGCGCTGCCTTCGGAAGACCCGGCCCCGGTCTGGGACGCCGAAGGCACGGTCCTGATCACCGGTGGCACGGGTGGTCTGGGTGGGTTGCTGGCGCGGCATCTGGTGGCCGAGCACGGTGTGCGGCATCTGGTGCTCGCAAGTCGTCGTGGGGACGCGGTCGAGTTGGTGGCGGAGCTGACGGCGCACGGTGCCGACGTCCAGGTGGTGTCGTGTGACGTGTCGGATCGGGATGCGGTCGCGGCGTTGCTTGACGGCATTCCGGCCGAGCATCCGTTGATGGCGGTGATTCACGCGGCGGGTGTGCTCGATGACGGTGTTGTCGATTCGCTGACCCCGGAGCGTCTCGCGACGGTGTTCGGTCCGAAGGTCGACGGTGCGGTTCACCTGGACGAGCTGACCCGCGATCTCGACCTCTCCGCGTTCATCGTCTTCTCGTCCTCCTCGGCGGTCCTCGGCGGCGCCGGGCAAGGCAACTACGCCGCGGCGAACGCCTTCCTGGACGCTCTCGCACAGCGCCGTCGCGGCGAGGGGCGGCCGGGCCTGTCGCTGGGCTGGGGTGCCTGGGCCCAGGGCAGCGGCATGACCGGCACCCTCGGCGAGGCCGACATGCAGCGGATGGCCCGGATGGGCATGCCCGCGATGGCGCCGGAGCAGGGCCTCGCCCTGTTCGACGCCGCCGTGTCCACCGGCGCGCCGGTGGTGCTGCCGGTGCTGCTGGACATGGCCGTGCTGCGGTCGCACGCCGAAGTCCCGCACCTGCTGCGCGGGCT
>NZ_JAAGNB010000729.1:0-328 GCF_010550475.1 Amycolatopsis sp. SID8362 | reverse complement strand
CAGCCTGCGGACCTCGACGCTGCTGTTCGCCGACAGCCCGGCGAACCCCGCGTACCCGACGGCCTGGTACGTCCGGGCCGAGCCGTTCCCGGTGGTCAGCTTCGCCACGACCTACCACCGGCCGTGGCTGCTCGAACCGGGCGGCGAACTGACGTTGACGCACCACCTCGTCGTCGTCGACGGCGAGCCGGATCCCGCCCGGCTGGCCGAGCTCGCGGCCAGGGCGGCCGAATGAAGGAGCTGCCATGCAGTGGAAGGCTCTCGCGGGGTGCCTCGCCCTGATCGGACTCACGTGCGCGGCCGCGCCAGCGGAAGCGCACGGGCACGA
>NZ_JAAGNB010000670.1:0-265 GCF_010550475.1 Amycolatopsis sp. SID8362 | reverse complement strand
CGACGCGCCCGCCGTGACCGGCGACGTCGCCGGGCTCGGTTCGGCCGGGCACCCGCTGCTCGGCGCGGTCGTCGCCCTCGCCGACGGCGACGGCTACCTGTTCACCGGCCGGCTTTCGGCGCGGTCGCACCGGTGGCTGGCCGACCACGTCGTCCGCGGCTCGGTCGTGCTGCCCGGCACCGCGCTGCTCGAACTCGCCGCGCGGGCCGCGCAGGAGACCGGCACCCGGGTCGTCGAGGACCTGGTCATGGAGGCGCCGCTGGTG
>NZ_JAAGNB010000619.1:0-1084 GCF_010550475.1 Amycolatopsis sp. SID8362 | reverse complement strand
CTGTGGAACGCCGCCGCCGCGTGGCGCGTGTCCGCGGTGACGACGCCGGGCTCGATCCCGCGCTGCTTCAGCAGTTCGCCTGCCGCGAGGGTCGCCGCCGCGATCGACGCCGTCGCCGCGGCCGCCACCCGGTACGGGCCCGGCAGCACGTCTTCGGTGCCGGTCAGCTCGAAGGGGCCCGGCGCCGAACCGGTGAGCGCCCGCCAGGCGCCCTCGACTGCCTCGCGCACTACGGGAGAGCCGCGACGAGCTCGGCGGGCGGCACGCGCGTGCCGGTGTAGAACGGGATTTCCTCCCGCACGTGCAGCCGCGCTTCGGTGCCGCGCAGGTGGCGCATCAGGTCGACGATCCGGTGCAGCTCGTCGGCCTCGAAGGCGAGGATCCACTCGTAGTCGCCCAGCGCGAACGACGCGACGGTGTTGGCGCGCACGTCCGGGTAGTCGCGGGCTTCCTTGCCGTGGTCGGCCAGCATCTTGCGGCGGTCGGCGTCCGGCAGCAGGTACCACTCGTAGGACCGCACGAACGGGTACACGCAGATGTACTTGCGCGCCTCTTCCCCCGCGAGGAACGCGGGGATGTGGCTCTTGTTGAACTCCGCGGGCCGGTGCAGCGCGGTCTGGCTCCAGACCGGCGTCGACGCGCGCCCGAGCGGGGTCCGCCGGAAGCCGGAGTAGGCGGCCTGGACCTGCTCGATCTCCTCGGCGTGCCACCAGATCATGTAGTCGGCGTCGGCACGCAGCGCGGACACGTCGTAGACCCCCCGGACGACGACCCCCTTCGCCTCCAGGCCGTCGAGGTACTCGGTCGTCTCGCGGCCGGCGGCCCCGCGGTCCTCGCCCAGCCTGCCGGGCTCGATCCGGAAGACCGACCAGGTCGTGTACCGGATGGTGTCGTTGAGCTCGTTGTAGTTGACCCGCGCCATACGTCCATCCTGTCACCGCGGCGGTCCGGTCGCCGCCACGGGTCAGGTGAGAGCACTCACTCGGCGAGGTGCGCCGCGATCCGCTGCGCGGCGGCCTCCGCGGTGGCCACGCAGGCCGGCAGCCCGACCCCGTGCAGCGTCGCCCCGGCGACCGCCAGCCCC
>NZ_JAAGNB010000483.1:0-367 GCF_010550475.1 Amycolatopsis sp. SID8362 | reverse complement strand
CCACTCGCCGCTGATGGACCCGGTGCTCGGCGAATTCCGCGCGATCGTCGAACAGCTTTCCTTCGCCGCGCCGTCGATCCCGATCGTGTCCACCGTGACCGGGGCGCCCGCCACGGCAGGTGAGCTGAGCTCGCCGGAGTACTGGGTCGAGCACGTGCGCCGCCCGGTCCGCTTCGCCGACGCGGTGACCGCGCTGGCCGAGGCCGGCGCCGCCACCTTCGTCGACCTCGGGCCGGACGGCAGTGCCGCGGCGATGGCGCAGGAGGCGGCGGACGCGGGGTCCGAAGCCGCGTTCGTGCCGCTGCTGCGCCGGGACACCGGCGAGGAGACCGCCGTCCTGACCGCGCTCGCGAAGCTGCACGCGGGC
>NZ_JAAGNB010000434.1:0-214 GCF_010550475.1 Amycolatopsis sp. SID8362 | reverse complement strand
GACCCCCAGCTGCGGCAGGCCCGCATCACCCGCGCCGTCGACGCGCTGATCGGCGCCGGCGACGTCTTCCGGGCGGCGGCCCTGGTCCCGGAAGTGGAGAGCATCCGGGAAACCCCGCTGCGCGACGCCGTCCTCGGCTACCTGGCCGTCGTCCGCGGCCGCGCCGCCGAGGCCGGCACCCGGCTCCGCCGCGCCTGGGACATCGTCAACACCG
>NZ_JAAGNB010000380.1:0-382 GCF_010550475.1 Amycolatopsis sp. SID8362 | reverse complement strand
CGTGGACGCGCCGCGCGCACCTGGCCGTCGGCGCCTGCGTCGCGATCGCCACCGCCGTCTCGATCGCCGTCGTGGTCTCCGGCCGCGGCGGGACCACCGCGGTGTTCCAGCGCTGGGACACCGTGTTCCACGCGAACGGCATCCGCTACATCGCCGAGACCGGCGACGGCTCGCTGACCGGCATGGGCACCATCAACTGGTACCCCGAGGGCTCCTTCTACCCGAACGCGTACCACCTGGTCGGCGCGCTGGTCTACCAGCTGTCCGGGACGTCGGTCCCGGTCACGCTCAACGCCGTCACGATGCCGATCGCCGGGCTGTTCGCGCTGGCGCTGGTCGCGCTGGTGCGCCAGCTCGGCGGCCGCGCGGTGTTCGCCGGCAG
>NZ_JAAGNB010000280.1:0-526 GCF_010550475.1 Amycolatopsis sp. SID8362 | reverse complement strand
CCTGCGGCGACACCGGCTCCGCCACGCGCCCGCGGTCGAGGTCGGCCTGTGCCCGCCGCACCAGCGCCCGGCTCAGCAGCGCCTGCAGGAGGGCGTGGTCGACGGTCAGCGCGGTGTCGGCGACCCGGAACTCCACGGTCGGGAACCGGCCGGACGGGCGGGCCAGCCAGAACGTCTGGTCCGGGTCGACGAGCGCACCGCAGTCGACCAGCGTCTCCACCGCCCGGCGGTACTCCGCGTGGTCACGCAGGTGCGGCGCGAGACCGGAACCGGGGAAGCGGGACTGCTGGACGATCCGCCAGCTGTGGTAACCCGTGTCGCGACCGTGGTCGAACGGCGCGTTCACCGACAGCGCGAGCAGCGTGGGCAGCCACCGGCCGACGTGGTTGACGACCGCGACCGCGGTGTCGGGATCGGGTACGCCGACGTGGACGTGGCACCCGCAGGCTTCGTAGTCGGCGACCACCGCGCCGTAGGCGGCGTCGATTTCGGCGTACCGGCCGTCGCTCGCGGGCGGTGGCGCGGC
>NZ_JAAGNB010000225.1:0-5022 GCF_010550475.1 Amycolatopsis sp. SID8362 | reverse complement strand
CGGCGGGCGAGGTGCCGGGCCACGGCGGCGCCGAGCGTGCCGGTACCGCCGGTGACGAGCACAGTCCCTGCCGGTTCGGGCCGCGGCAGCGTGAGGACGTTCTTGCCGATGTGCTTGGCCTGGCTGACGAACCGGAACGCGTCGGCGGCGCGGCCGAGGTCCCAGGCGCGCACCGGCAACGGCGTCAGCTCGCCGCGGCCGAAGGCGGCCAGCAGGCCGGCGAGGATGGCGGCGATCCGGTCCGCGCCCGGGTCGCCGAGGTCGAAGGTGTGGTAGCCGTCGCCCTCGCGGACGTCGGTCTTGCCCAGCTCGACGAACTGCCCGCCGGGCTTGAGCAGCGCCAGCGAGGCGTCGGTGAACGCGCCGGTCAGCGAGTTCAGGACGACGTCGACACCACCGGCGAACTTCTCGCGGAAGTCCAGGGTGCGCGAGCTGGCCAGGTGGGCGTCGTCGAGGCCGAGCTCGCGCAACACGGCGTGCTTGCCTTCGCTGGCCGTCGCGAACACTTCGGCGCCTTTCCACCGCGCCAGCTGCACGGCGGCCATCCCGACGCCCCCGGCCGCCGCGTGCACGAGCACGGACTGGCCCGCTTCGAGGCCGCCGAGGTCGAACAAGCCGTAGTAGGCGGTGACGAACGCGACCGGGACGGTGGCCGCCTCGGCGAACGTCCACCCGCCGGGCATCGCCGCCAGACGGCGCGCGTCGGCGGTCGCTCGCGGCGCGAAGGCGTCGTCGACGAGACCGAACACGCGGTCCCCGACGGCGAGATCCGCAACGCCCGCACCGATTTCGACGACCACGCCGGCGGCTTCCGAGCCGAGGCGGGCGTCGGGGTCCGGGTACATGCCGAGGGAGATGAGCACGTCGCGGAAGTTCAGCCCGGCGGCGCGGACCTCGATCCGGACCTCGCCCGTTCCCAGCGGTCCTTCGGTCGTCTCGGTCAGCGCCAGGCTGTCGGTCGTGCCGCCGCCGGTGGTGGCGAGGCGCCAGGAGCCGGTCGTGGGGGTCAGCGGCATCGCGCTCGCGCGGACCAGCCGCGGCGCCGTCGCGATGCCTTCGCGAAGTGCCAGCTGCGGCTCACCGAAGGCGTCCACAGTGGACAGGAGGTCTCGCGACCGCGGGTCGTCGTCGACGTCGGCCAGGAGGAACCGGCCGGGGTGTTCCGACTGCGCGGACCGCACCAGCCCGGCGACGGCCGCCGCGGCGAGGTCGCCGTCCGCCGCGCCGCGGGTGACGACGACGAGCTTGCCCGGCCGATCCTCGGCGAGCCAGGTCTGCAGTTCGGTCAGGACCCGGCCGGTGGTTTCGTGCACGTCGCCGCCGGTCACCCGGGTGAACTCGAGGTCCGCGCCCGCCGCCGCGGGGTCGGCGGTGACCTCGGTCCAGACCTGTTCGAAGAGCGTGTCCGGGACGGTGGCCGCCGCGGGGGCGACCGGGCGCAGCAGCAGCGAGCCGACGGTCACCACGGGGGCGCCGGTGGTGTCCCACGCGGTGAGCGCGACGGCGTTCTCCCCCGCCGGGCTCAGCCGGACCCGGAGCGCGGTGGCGCCGGTGGCGTGCACGGCGACGCGGGTGAAGGAGAACGGCATCCGGGCGGCGCCGTCGTCCGGCGTGACGATGCCGAGGCCGAGCGGGTGCAGTGCGGCGTCGAGCAGGGCCGGGTGCAGGGCGAACCCGGCCGCGTCGAACGGTTCCGGCAGCGAGACTTCGGCGAAGACCTCGGTGCCGTCGCGCCAGACGCGGGTGAGGCCGCCGAAGGCTTCGCCGTAGACGAAGCCCATCGCGGCGAGCCGCTCGTAGAGCTCGGTGGTATCGACCGGTTCCGCGCCGGCCGGCGGCCATTCGGCGGCACTTTCACGTGAAAGTGCCGCGGTGCTGACGCTGCCGGTGGCGTGCTGGGTCCAGTCGGCGTCGGCGGTCCGCGAGTGCACGGCGATCGGGCGGCGGCCCGCGGGGTCGGCCGGGCCGGCCGACACCTGGACGGTGACCGCGCCGCGGTCGGGCAGGACCAGCGGGGCGGCGAAGGTCAGTTCGTCGACGACGGTGCAGCCGACCTGGTCGGCGGCTTGGACGACGAGTTCGAGCAGGGCGGTGCCGGGGACCAGGACGGTGCCGGACAGCGCGTGCCCGGCCAGCCACGGGTGCGTTTCCAGGGAGAGGCGTCCACTGAGGACGGTGCCTTCGTCGCCGGCGAGGTCGACGGCCGCGCCGAGCAGCGGGTGGTCGATGGCGCCCACGCCGACGGCTCCGAGGTCGCCGCGGGCGGCTCCGGGGCGTGGCCAGTAGCGGTCGCGTTGGAAGGGATAGGTCGGGAGGTCGATGCGGCGGCCGCCGGGGAAGAAGGGCGTCCAGTCGACGTTGATGCCGTGGACGTGAACGGTGCTCAAAGCGGTGAGCAGTGCTCTTTCTTCGGAGCGGTCTCGTCGTAGAGCACTGCTCACGGTTCCGCCGTCGATCATCGCGCTCAGGACGCCGTCCGGGCCCAGTTCCAGGAAGGTCTGGACGCCTTCGGCTTGGAGCGTGTCGATGCCGTCGGCGAAGCGGACTGCTTGCCGGACGTGGCGGACCCAGTAGTCGGCCGTGAACGGCTCTGCGAGAGCACCGCTCACATTCGAGACCACCGGTATCGTCGCGGGGCAGTGCTCCAACGACTCGGCGACCGCGCGGAACTCCTCCAGCATCGGGTCCATCAGCGGCGAGTGGAAGGCGTGGCTCACCGTGAGGCGCTTGGTCTTCGGGAACTGCGCTGCGATCGCCAAGACCTCGGACTCGTCGCCGGAGATGACCACCGACTCGGGGCCGTTGACGGCGGCGATGGAGACGCCATCGGTGAGGGTGATCGCGGATTCGGGCGCGGCGATGGAGACCATGGCGCCACCCGCGGGGAGGGCTTGCATGAGGGAGGCGCGGGCGGAGACCAGGCGGCAGGCGTCTTCGAGCGAGAGCACGCCGGCTACGTGCGCCGCCGAGATTTCGCCGATTGAGTGGCCCGCTACGAAGTCTGGGTGGATGCCGAACGATTCGATCAGGCGGTAGAGGGCTACTTCTAGGGCGAATAGGGCGGGTTGAGTGAATTCGGTGCGGTCTAGGAGGTCTTGGCGGGTGAAGGCCTCGCGGAGTGCGGGATCGAAGTGAGAGAGGATCTCGTCGAAAGCCGCGGCGTAGACCGGGAAGCGAGAGTAGAGCTGCTCGCCCATGCCAGACCGTTGGGCGCCTTGGCCGGTGAACAGGACCGCTAGCAGGGCGTCTGGGTCCGCTGTACCCGTGATGATGTCGTCGCCCAGGCGTACCGCGCGGTGGTCGAGGCGGGCTCGGGTGGTGGCCAGTGAGAATCCCAGGTCCGCCGGGTTCGCGGACGGGAGCCGGTCGATCAACGTCTCCAGGGCGGCCGCGTCGTGGGCGGAGAAGACCTGCGGCAGCAGCGCGTCCGTCGGGGACGGCTCGGGCTGGGGCTCGACGGCCGGGGCCTGCTCCAGGATCGTGTGGACGTTCGTGCCGCTCACGCCGAACGCCGAAACCGCCGCACGGCGGGGACGGTTGTGGTCGGGCCAGTCGCGGGGCTCGGTGAGCAGCTCGACGGACCCGGCCGACCAGTCCACTTGGGACGAGGGCGCGTCGACGTGCAGGGTGCGGGGCAGGACGCCGTGGCGCAATGCCTCCACCGTCTTGATGACGCCGGCCATGCCCGCCGCGGCCTGGGTGTGGCCGAGGTTGGACTTGACCGAGCCGAGCCAGAGGGGCTCGTCGCGGTTCTGGCCGTAGGTGGCCAGCAACGCCTGGGCCTCGATCGGGTCGCCGAGGCGGGTGCCCGTGCCGTGGGCTTCGACCGCGTCGACGTCTGATGTGGACAGTCCGGCGTTCGCCAGCGCCGCTCGGATGACCCGCTGCTGCGAGGGGCCGTTCGGGGCGCTCAGGCCGTTCGACGCACCGTCCTGGTTGATGGCCGAGCCGCGGACGACGGCGAGGATCTGGTGGCCGTTGCGTTCGGCGTCCGAGAGGCGCTCCAGCAGGATCAGGCCGACGCCTTCGCCCCAGCCGGTGCCGTCGGCCGCGTCGGCGAAGGGCTTGCAGCGGCCGTCCGCGGCCAGGCCGCGCTGGCGGGCGAACTCCAGGAACGCCATCGGCTTGGCCATGATCGCCACGCCGCCGGCCAGTGCCAGCGAGCACTCGCCCTGCCGCAGCGCCTGGCTCGCCAGGTGCATCGCGACCAGCGCCGACGAACACGCGGTGTCGACCGTGACGGCCGGGCCTTCGAGCCCGAAGGTGTACGACAAGCGCCCGGACATCACGCTGGGGGCCTCGCCGGTGAGCAGGTAACCCTCCGAACCGGACGGTCCCTGTTCGAGGTTCGAGCCGTAGCCGGAACTGCTGGCGCCGACGAACACGCCCGTCGCGCTGCCGCGCAGCGACGCCGGGTCGACGCCCGCGCGTTCGAACACCTCCCACGCCGTCTCCAGGAGCACGCGCTGCTGCGGGTCCATGGCGAGGGCTTCCCGCGGCGAGATGCCGAAGAAGCCCGCGTCGAAGTCGGCGGCACCCGTGACGAATCCGCCGACCTCGGCGAACTCCGCGTCACCGAAGGAAGTCAGGTCCCAGCCTCGGTCGGCAGGGAACGCCGTCAGCGCGTCGACGCCGTCGGTGACCAGGCGCCACAGGTCTTCCGGCGACCGCACGCCGCCGGGGAAGCGGCAGCCCATCGCGACGATCGCGATCGGTTCGTCGGTGGCGGCGGCCGCGGTGACGACCGCGGTTTCGGTGCGGCCCAGCAGAAGCCGGTGCAGCTCTTCGGCGAGGGCGGCCGGGTTCGGGTGGTCGAACACCAGCGTCGCGGGCAGCGTCAGCCCGGTCGCCGCGTTGATCCGGTTGCGGACCTCGACCGCGGTCAGCGAGTCGAAGCCCAGCTCGCGGAACGCCCGGCCGGCCGGGACCGCCGTCGCCGAGTCGTGCCCGAGCACCGACGCGGCCTGGCCGCGGACGAGGTCGAGCAGCAGCCGGCGGGCCTCGGCCTCGCCGAGCCCGGCC
>NZ_JAAGNB010000177.1:0-3563 GCF_010550475.1 Amycolatopsis sp. SID8362 | reverse complement strand
CTGCGGTCCCACGCCCGGATCCCGTTCCTGCTGCGCGGGCTCATCCGCGGCTCCGCGCGCCGCACCTCCGGCGGCGCCGGGCAGGACGGCCTGCTGCGCAAGCTGACCGGGCTCACCGGCGAAGAGCGGCTGCGTGTCCTGGCCGACCTCGTCCGCGCCCAGGTGGCGGCCGTGCTGGGGCACGCCTCGGCCGCGTCGATCGACCTCGCCCGCCCGTTCCAGGAGCTGGGCTTCGACTCGCTGACCGCGGTGGAGCTGCGCAACGCGCTCGACGCCGCGACCGGCCTGCGCCTGCCCGCGACCATGGTCTTCGACTACCCGAACCCGGCCGTGCTGGCCGAGCACCTGCTCGCCGAGCTGATGGGCGCCGAGCGGCTCGCCGAAGCCCCGGTCCCGGCGCGCCCGGTCACCGACGACCCGATCGTCATCGTGGGCATGAGCTGCCGCTACCCCGGCGGCGTCCGGTCGCCGGAGGACCTCTGGCGGGTGCTGGCCGACGGCACCGACGTGATGAGCGAGTTCCCCACCAACCGCGGCTGGAACCTCGAAGCCCTGTACCACCCGGACCCGGAGCACCCCGGCACCTCCTACACCCGCGAGGGCGGGTTCCTGCACGACGCACCGGAGTTCGACGCCGCGTTCTTCGGCATGAGCCCCCGCGAGGCGACGGCCACCGACTCGCAGCAGCGGCTGCTGCTGGAGTCGTCGTGGGAGGCCGTGGAGCGGGCCGGGATCGACCCGGTCTCCTTGCGCGGCAGCCGGACCGGCGTGTTCGTCGGCGTGATGTACAACGACTACGCCCAGACCCTCGGCAGCACGCCGGACGTCGAAGGCTTCCAGGGCAACGGGAGCTCGCCCAGCGTCGCCTCCGGCCGGGTGTCCTACACCCTCGGCCTGGAGGGCCCGGCGGTCACCGTCGACACGGCTTGCTCCTCGTCGCTGGTCGCCCTGCACTGGGCGATGCAGGCGCTGCGCGCCGGTGAGTGCTCGCTGGCGCTGGCCGGTGGCGTCTCGGTCATGTCGACGCCCAACAGCTTCGTCGCGTTCTCCCTGCAGCGCGGCCTCGCCCCGAACGGCCGCTCGAAGTCCTTTTCGGACTCCGCCGACGGCGTCGGCTGGTCCGAGGGCGTCGGCGTGCTCGTGCTCGAGCGGATGTCCGACGCGCGGCGCAACGGTCACGAAATCCTGGCCGTGGTCAAGGGTTCCGCGGTCAACTCCGACGGCGCGTCCAACGGCCTGACCGCCCCGAACGGGCCCTCGCAGCAGCGCGTCATCCGGCAGGCGCTGGCCAGCGCCGGGCTCGGCGGCGCCGACGTCGACGCGGTCGAGGCGCACGGCACCGGCACGGTGCTCGGCGACCCGATCGAGGCGCAGGCCCTGCTGGCCACCTACGGCCGCGACCACGACGACGAGCGGCCGCTGCTGCTCGGCTCGATCAAGTCCAACATGGGTCACACGCAGGCCGCCGCCGGCGTCGCCGGAGTGATCAAGATGGTCATGGCGATGCGCCACGGCGTGCTGCCGAAGACGTTGCACGTCACCGAACCCTCCACGCACGTCGACTGGTCCGCCGGCGCGGTCTCGCTGCTGACCGAGCCGGCCGCCTGGCCGGAGACCGGGCGCCCGCGCCGCGCGGCCGTGTCGTCGTTCGGCGTGAGCGGCACCAACGCGCACACGATCCTGGAACAGGCCCCGCCGGCGGAACCCGTTGCCGCGCCGGAGGTCCCGGAACCGGGCCCGGTCGCGTGGGCGCTGTCCGGCAAGACCGCCGCGGCACTGCGGGCGCAGGCCGGGAACCTCCTGGCGCACCTCGAGGCCCACCCCGGGCTGCGGCCGGTGGACGTCGGGCACTCGCTCACCGCGTCCCGGTCGGCGTTCGAGCACCGCGCGGTCGTCGTCGGCGCGGATCCCGCGACGCTGGGCCGCGGCCTGGCCGCGCTTGCTGCGGGCGCTTCCGACCCCGGTCTGGTCCAGGGGACCGCGTTCGCCCCGGCGTCCCCGGTGTTCGTCTTCCCCGGGCAGGACACCTACTGGTTCGGCATGGCCGTGGAGCTGCTGGAGACCTCGCCGGTCTTCGCCGCGCGCATGGCCGAGTGCGCCGAGGCACTCGCGGAGTTCGTGGACTGGTCGCTGCCCGAAGTCCTGCGGGACGCCGACGCGCTGTCCACTGTGGACGTCGTGCAGCCCGCCCTCTGGGCGACGATGGTTTCGCTGGCCGAGTTGTGGCGCTCGTACGGCGTCGAACCCGCCGCGGTGGTCGGGCACAGCCAGGGCGAGGTGGCCGCGGCCTGCGTCGCCGGCGCGCTGAGCCTGCAGGATGGCGCCCGGATCGTGGCGCTGCGCTCCCGGCTGATCCGGGAGCGGCTCGCCGGCCACGGCGCGATGCTGTCGGTGCTCGCGCCGGTCGAGGACGTCCGCGCGCTGCTCGGCGACCTGGCCGACCGGATCGCGATCGCCGCGGTCAACGGCCCCCGCACGGTGACGGTGTCGGGGGAGCCCGCCGCGCTGGCCGTCCTGGAACGCCGCCTGTCGGCGGCCGGGATCATGCGCTGGCAGCTGGCCGGGGTCGACTTCGCCGCGCACTCGATGCAGGTCGACGCCATCGCCGGCGAGCTGCGGGAACTGCTCGCGCCGGTCCGGCCGCTGGCCTCGGCGGTGCCGTTCCACTCGGCCGTCACCGGCGGCCGCGTCGACGCCGAAGAGCTCGACGCCGCCTACTGGTGCCGCAACCTGCGCGAGACCGTCGAGTTCGGGGCCGCCGTCGGCGCGCTCGTCGCCGAGGGCCACGGCGTGTTCCTCGAGATCGGCGCGCACCCGGTGTTCACCATGGGCATCGGCGAGATCGCCGAGACCACCGGCGCCCGGGTGGTGGCGCTCGGCTCGCTGCGCCGCGACGAGGGCGGCTTCGACCGCTTCCTGAAGTCCCTCGGCGAAGCCCACGCCCACGGCGTGCCGGTGCGCTGGGCCCCGGTCTTCCCCGGCGGCAGGCGGGTGGCCCTGCCGACGTACGCCTTCCAGCGCGAGTTCTACTGGTCCGACGCGCCGCCCGCGTTCGCCGGGACCGCCGCCGACCCGGCGGACGTCGAGCTGTGGGAAGCGGTCAACCGCGGCGACGCCGCGGAGCTGGCGGCCATCCTCGACCTCGGCGCGGAGCAGCGCGCGTCCCTGGACGCGCTGCTGCCGTCGCTGTCGTCGTGGCACCACCGCCGCGACGAGAAGTCCACTTTGGACTCGTGGCGCTACCGGATCACGTGGAAGCCGGTCCGCACGGCGACCGCGCCGGTGCTGACCGGCACCTGGCTGGTCGTCACCCCGGAGGCGGTGGCCGACGACGAGGTCGTGGCCGCACTGCTCGGCCACGGCGCGCAGGTCCGCCGGCTCGTCCTGGACGACGCCTGCGCCGACCGCGCCGTGCTCGCCCCGCTGCTCGACGGCACCGAGCACCTCGCCGGCGTCGTCTCGCTGCTCGCCCTCGCCGAGGAGCCCAGCACCACCGTCCCGGCGCTGGCCTCGGGCCTGGCGCTGACCGTCGCGCTCATCCAGGCACTCGGCGACGCCGGGAT
>NZ_JAAGNB010000047.1:0-4377 GCF_010550475.1 Amycolatopsis sp. SID8362 | reverse complement strand
TGCCGCGGGTGTCGGCGCCCTGGAGCCCGGCCTCGCGCTCGACGCCCTCACCGCCGAGGCCACCGGGGACGCGCCGGTGGCGGTGGTGGCCGACCTCGACTGGGACGTCTACCTCCCGGCGCTGCGGGCCGTCCGGCCCCGGCCGCTGTTCACCGGGTTCGCCGAAACCGCCGAGACCCCGGCAGCCGCGGCGGAGGAGCCCGCGGGCCTGCTCGCCGGACTGTCCGAAGAGGACGGCGGCCGGAAGGTCCTCGACCTGACCCGCACGCACGTCGCGGCTGTCCTGGGTTATCCCGACGCCACCGCGGTCGACGCCGGGCGCGCGTTCTCCGAAAGCGGGTTCACCTCGCTGACGGCGGTCGAGCTGCGCAACCGCCTCGACGCGGCGACCGGGCTGAGCCTGCCCGCGACCCTCGTCTTCGACCACCCGACTCCGGCCGCGCTGGCCCGGCACCTGCACCGCGAACTCCTGGGCCGCCTGCCGGAACCGGCGGACACGACGTCGACGCGTACCGACACGGACGAGCCGATCGCGCTCGTCGCCATGGGCTGCCGGTTCCCCGGCTCGGTCGCGACGCCGGAAGACCTCTGGCGGCTCGTCGCGGACGGCGTCGACGCGATGTCCGGCCTGCCCGAGGACCGCGGCTGGGACCTGGGCGCACTCTACGACCCGGAGCACGGCAAGAGCGGCCACAGCTACGTCCGCGACGGCGGTTTCCTCGACACCGCGGCGGAGTTCGACGCGGCCTTCTTCGGGATCTCCCCGCGCGAAGCCCTCGCCATGGACCCGCAGCAGCGCTTGCTGCTCGAGATCGCGTGGGAGGTCTTCGAACGCGCCGGGCTCGACCCGCATTCGCTGCGGGGCAGCCGAACCGGGGTGTTCGCCGGCACCAACGGCCAGGACTACGCGGGCTTGCTCGGCACGGCGGGCGAAGAGGTCGGCGGGTTCATCGGCACCGGCAACGCGGCCGCGGTCGTGTCCGGGCGGCTGGCCTACGCGTTCGGGCTCGAGGGCCCGGCGCTCACCGTCGACACCGCGTGCTCGTCCTCGCTGGTCGCCATCCACCTCGCCGCGCAGGCCCTGCGTCGCGGCGAATGCGATCTCGCTCTCGCCGGCGGCGCGACGGTGATGTCGACCCCGGCCACCTTCGTCGAGTTCAGCCGCCAGCGCGGCCTCGCTTCCGACGGCCGCTGCAAGGCGTTCGCCGAGGCGGCGGACGGTACCGGCTGGGGCGAGGGCGCCGGGCTGGTGCTCCTGGAGCGGCTGTCCGACGCCCGCCGGAACGGCCACCGGGTCCTCGCGATCGTGCGCGGCTCCGCCGTGAACTCCGACGGCGCTTCCAACGGCCTGACCGCGCCGAACGGCCCGTCGCAGCAGCGGGTAATCCGCGCTGCGCTGGCCGACGCGGGACTGTCCACTGCGGACGTCGACGCGGTCGAGGCGCACGGCACCGGAACCACCTTGGGTGACCCGATCGAAGCCCAGGCGCTGCTGGCCACATACGGTCAAGAGCGCGAAGCGCCGCTGTGGCTGGGCTCGGTGAAGTCCAACATCGGCCACACCCAGGCCGCCGCCGGGATCGCCGGGGTCATCAAGATGGTGCTGGCCATGAGTCACGGCGTCCTCCCGCGAACCCTGCACGTCGACGCGCCATCGTCCCATGTGGACTGGACCGCGGGCGCCGTCGAGCTGCTCACCGAGCCGACGCCGTGGCCGGAGACCGGCCGCGCCCGCCGCGCCGGGGTGTCGGCGTTCGGTGTCAGCGGCACCAACGCCCACCTGGTCCTCGAAGCCGGCGAACCCGATCCGGTCGCGAGTGTCCCGAGTGGACTCACGCTCTGGCCGCTGTCCGCCCGCGACGAGCAGGCCCTGCGCGACCAGGCCCGCCGCCTCCGCGCGGCCATCACCGAAGACGTTCCCGCGGCGGCGATCGGCCGCACCCTGGCGACCGGCCGCGCGGCCCTCGACCACCGGGCCGTCGTGCTCGGCGATGGCACCGGCGAACTCCTCGCCGGGCTGGCCGATCTGGACAACGCCGTCCGCGGCACCGCGACACCCGGCGGGCGCCTGGCCGTCCTCTTCACCGGCCAGGGCGCGCAGCGCTCCGGGATGGGCCGCGAGCTGTACGACCGGTTCCCGGTGTACGCCGACGCGTTCGACGCCGTGTGCGCCGAGTTCGACGGCCTGCTCGACGCCTCCCTGCGCGAGATCGTCTTCGACGGCGGCGACCGCCTCGATCAGACGGGCTACACCCAGCCCGCGCTGTTCGCCGTCGAGGTCGCCCTCTTCCGCCTGGTCGAGTCGTTCGGCATTCGCCCAGACTTCGTAACAGGCCACTCAATCGGCGAAATCTCCGCCGCCCACGTAGCCGGCGTCCTCTCCCTGGAAGACGCCTGCCGCCTAGTCGCCGTCCGCGCGACCCTGATGCAGGCCCTCCCCACGGGTGGCGCGATGGTCTCGATCGCTGCCCCCGAGTCCGCGATCACCCTCACCGAGGGCGTCTCCATCGCTGCAGTCAACGGCCCCGAGTCGGTGGTCATCTCCGGCGACGAGTCGGAGGTCCTGGCGATCGCAGCCCAGTTCCCGAAAACCAAGCGCCTCACCGTCAGCCACGCGTTCCACTCGCCGCTGATGGATCCCATGCTTGACGAGTTCCGCGCGGTCGCCGAGTCCCTGGAGCACCGCCCCGCAACGATACCGGTGATCTCGAATGTGAGCGGTGCTCTCGCCGAGCCGTTCACCGCCGACTACTGGGTGCGCCACGTCCGGGAAGCGGTCCGATTCGCCGACGGCATCGCCACGCTGCAGGCCGAGGGTGTCGGCGTATTCCTGGAGCTGGGTCCGGATGCGGTGCTCAGTGCGATGATCGACGGCGGAATCGTGAGCAGTGCTCTACGACGAGACCGCTCCGAAGAGAGAGCACTGCTCACCGCGTTGAGCACTGTTCACGTCAACGGCGTGGACGTCGACTGGGCCGCGTTCTACCCGCCGGCGCCCGCGGTCGACCTGCCCACCTATCCGTTCCAGCGGCAGCGCTTCTGGCCCGAGCCCGCGGCGCCGGTGTCCGAAGCGGACTCGGAGTTCTGGCGGGCCGTCGAGGGCGAGGACCTCGACTCGCTCGGCTCGTTGCTCGGCCTCGACGGCGACCAGCGCGCGGCCATCGGCACCGCCCTTCCCGCGTTGTCCGGCTGGCGACGGGAAAGCCGGACCGGCGCGCCGTCCGACGCCTGGCGCTACCGCGTCGTCTGGCGGAAGCTGCGTGAGACCGGGGCCGCCGTCTCGGGCGACTGGCTGTTCGTCCTGCCGGAAACCCTCGACGACCCCGGCGCGGTGACGGCGGTGGCGGGTGCCTTCGCGACGTCGGGGGCGCGGCCGCTGGTCGTCCGGGTTCCCGAGGACGCCGACCGCATCACCGTCGCCAAGCTGGTCGAAGCCAAGCTGGCGGAAGAAGGCTCCACACCGGCCGGCGCGCTTTCGTTGCTGGCCTTCGCGGCCGGCACGCCGGGCTCGGCCGTGGCGGGCGGGCTCCCGCAGACCCTCGCGCTGGTGCAGGGTCTCGGCGACGCGGGTGTCACCGCGCCGCTGTGGTGCGCCACCCGCGGCGCGGTCGTGACGGTGGACAGCGAGCCGGTCGCGAACCCGGCCCAGGCGCAGTTCTGGGGCTTCGGCCGGACGGTCGCGATGGAACACCCGAGCCGCTGGGGCGGCCTGGTGGACCTGCCCGAAACCGTCGGGCCCGAGGACGGCGAGCGGCTGTGCGCGGTGCTCGCGGCCGGCGGCGAGGACGAAGTCGCCGTACGGTCCGCCGGGGTCTTCGCCCGCCGGCTCGTCCGCGACACCAGCAGTGGTCCACAGTGGACGCCGTCGGGCACGGTGCTCGTCACCGGCGGGACCGGGGCGCTCGGCGGGCACGTGGCCGACTGGCTCCTCGGCCACGGCGCCGAGCACGTCGTCCTCGCGAGCCGCCGCGGTGGTGAGGCGACCAACGAGCGAATGACGGTCGTCGCGTGCGACATCGCCGACCGGGACGCGGTCGCGGCGCTGCTGGCCGAACACCCCGTGTCCGCGGTGGTGCACGCGGCCGGCGTGCTCGACGACGGCGTCGTCGACACCCTGACCGGTGACCGGTTCGCGGAAGTCCTGCACGCCAAGGTGTCCGGCGCCCGGGTCCTCGACGAACTGACCGGCGACCTCGACGCGTTCGTGCTGTTCTCCTCGCTCGCCGGCGCGGTCGGCGCGGCCGGGCAGGCGAACTACGCGGCCGCCAACGCCGAGCTGGACGCGCTGGCCCAGCGCCGTCGTGCGACGGGCAAAGCGGCGGCTTCCATCGCGTGGGGACCGTGGGCGGGTGGCGGCATGGCCGCCGAAAACGCCGA
>NZ_JAAGNB010001863.1:0-406 GCF_010550475.1 Amycolatopsis sp. SID8362 | reverse complement strand
CGGCTGGCGCGCTACCGCCTCGGCGCCGAACCGCAGGTGCCGCACCAGCTGCCCGCCGACCTGCGGACCTTCTCCGGGCGCGAGGGCGACCTCAAGGCGTTGCACGCGCTGCTGCCGGAGGCGGTCGACGCCGGCGCGTCCACGCCGATCGCGTCCGTCGAAGGCATGGGCGGCGTGGGCAAGACGACGCTGGCCGTGCACTTCGCGCACGAGATCGCCGACCGGTTCCCCGGCGGGCAGGTCTACCTCAACCTGCGCGGCTACGGCCCCGGCGAGCCGGTCGAACCGGCGGCGGCGCTGGAGGCGATGCTCACCGCGCTCGGGGTGCCGTGCGACGCGATCCCGGCCGACCTCGACGGCCGCGCGGCGAGCTGGCGGACGCACACCGCGGGACGGCGGCTGCTGG
>NZ_JAAGNB010001805.1:0-772 GCF_010550475.1 Amycolatopsis sp. SID8362 | reverse complement strand
CGCCGGTGCTGCGCGCGCTCGTCCCGCCCCGGCGAGCCACCGCGCGCCCCGCGGCGGCGGCCGTGCCGGATCTCGCCCCGCGGCTGGCGAAGCTCGACCCGGCGGCACGGATCGAGCTGCTGCTGGACGTGGTCGCCGACGCCGTCGCGGTGGTGCTCGAACACGGCGACCAGGACAGCGTCGGGCCGGACCAGGCGTTCACGGAACTGGGCTTCGACTCCCTGACCGCCGTCGAGCTGCGCCGCCGCCTGACCGCGGTGACCGGGCTGGCGCTCCCGGCGACGCTGGCGTTCGACCAGCCGACCCCGCGCGACCTCGCCCGGTACCTGGCGGAGCTGCTCGCCCCGGACGAGAAGCCGGAACAAGCCATCCTGGCCGACCTGGCCCGGCTCGAGAAGGCGTTGCGGGACACGGCGATCGACCCGGCCGCCCACGAGGAGATCACCGCCCGGCTGGAGCAGGTGCGCGGCGCGTGGAGCGGCCGCGACGACGTCGACGACGGGTTCGACTTCGAAGACGCCAGCGATGACGAGATGTTCGCGCTGCTGGACGAGCAGTTGGGGGCGGGCGATTGAGCTGGTCCGCCGTGGTGTCGGCGTCAGCGTGCGCCCAGCACCGGCGGCAGATGGGGGCGGGTGACTGAGCTGGTCCGCCGTGGCGTCGCTGTCAGCGTGCGCCCAGCACCGGTGGCAGTTGGGGGTGGGTGACTGTGCCGGTCCGCCGTGGTGTCGGCGTCGGTGTGTGCCTGGCACCGGTGGCAGTTGGGGGTGGG
>NZ_JAAGNB010001758.1:0-208 GCF_010550475.1 Amycolatopsis sp. SID8362 | reverse complement strand
GCGACGACCGCGCGAACCCAGCGGCGGACGCGAAGCCGCCTCGTCGCCGCGTACGCGCTCAGCGCCGCCAAGGGGATGTCGCCGAGGAGCAGGATCGCGACGAGCGCGGCCGGGCCGCCGAGCGGGGCGAAGACCGCGCCGAGCGTGCCGAGCACCGGCAGCGTCGCCGACGCCGGAGCGCCGGTGCCGCCCGCGATCGCGTGCCACG
>NZ_JAAGNB010001703.1:0-1326 GCF_010550475.1 Amycolatopsis sp. SID8362 | reverse complement strand
GGCCACCGCGGCCCCGGCCGGCGACGACCCGGTCGTCATCGTCGGCATGGCCTGCCGCTACCCCGGCGGCGTCCGGTCGCCGGAGGACCTCTGGACGCTGCTCACCGGCGAGGTCGACGCGGTGGGCGGCTTCCCGGCGGACCGGGGCTGGGACCTCGCCGCCCTCACCGGCGGTGGCCGCGGCAGCACGGTCGCCCGCGAAGGCGGCTTCCTCTACGACGTGGCCGATTTCGACCCCGGCTTCTTCGGCATCGCGCCGCGCGAGGCGATCGTGATGGACCCGCAGCAGCGGCTCGTCCTCGAAGTGGCCTGGGAGGTGCTGGAGCGCGCCGGGATCGACCCGGTGGGGCTCCGCGGCGGCGACACCGGTGTGTTCGTCGGGGGCGGGAGCGGCGACTACGTGCCGCCGTCGGACTCGCCGGGGCACCAGTCGACGGCGCAGGCGGGCAGCCTGCTGTCGGGGCGGCTGTCCTACACGTTCGGCCTGGAGGGCCCGGCGGTCACCGTCGACACGGCCTGCTCGTCGTCGCTGGTCGCGCTGCACCTGGCGGCACAGGCCCTGCGTGGCGGGGAGTGCTCGCTGGCGCTGGCCGGCGGCGCGATGGTGATGTCGCGGCCCACCGGGTTCGTCGAGTTCGGCGAGATGGGCGCGCTGTCGCCGGACGGCCGCTGCAAGGCCTTCGCCGAGGCGGCCGACGGCACCGGCTGGGCCGAGGGTGTCGGGATGCTCGTGCTGGAGCGGCTGTCCGACGCCACCCGCCACGGCCACGAGGTGCTGGCGGTCGTCCGCGGCAGCGCGGTCAACTCCGACGGCGCGTCCAACGGGCTGACCGCCCCGAGTGGGCCGTCGCAGCAGCGGGTCATCCGCCGGGCCCTCGCGTCGGCGGGGCTCGCACCGTCCGAAGTGGACGCCGTCGAGGCGCACGGCACCGGCACCCGGCTCGGCGACCCGATCGAGGCGCAGGCCCTGCTGGCCACGTACGGGCAGGACCGCGAGCGGCCGCTGTGGCTGGGCTCGCTCAAGTCCAACATCGGGCACACCCAGGCCGCGGCCGGGGTAGGCGCGGTGATCAAGATGGTCCTGGCCATGCGGCACGGCGTACTGCCGAAGACGCTGCACGTCGACGCGCCGTCGTCCCACGTCGACTGGTCGGCGGGCGCGGTCGAGCTGCTGCGGGAACCGCGGCCGTGGCCGGAAACCGGGCGTCCGCGCCGGGCGGGGATCTCGGCGTTCGGCGCCAGCGGCACCAACGCCCACGCCATCCTGGAGGCGCCGGCCCCGGCTCCCGCCCCGGCGCCGGTGAGCGCCGTCGCCACTGTGCCGGT
>NZ_JAAGNB010001646.1:0-462 GCF_010550475.1 Amycolatopsis sp. SID8362 | reverse complement strand
ACGACCACGAGGTTGCCGGAGCCGGGCAGCAGCGGGCGGACCTGGTCGGCGTCGCGGGCGTTGTCGAGCAGCATGAGCGTGCGGCTGCCGTCGAGCCGGCTGCGCAGCAGGGCCGAGCGTTCCTCCACTGTGGAAGGCACGGACTCGGGCGGCACGCCGAGGGCGCGCAGGAAGCCGGCGAGCGCGGCGTCCGGCGTGACGGGGGTGCCCGCGGAGTGGCCGCGCAGGTCGAGGAACAGCTGCCCGCCGGGGAAGCGGTCGCGGACGCGGTGCGACCAGTGCACGGCCAGCGACGTCTTCCCGACGCCGGCGGTGCCTTCGATGACGACGATGCCGGAAGCCCCGCCGGGCGGCAGCCGGTCAAGCTCGGCGAGTTCGGGCCCGCGCCCGGTGAAGCCGGCGACGTCGAAGGGCAGCTGCCGCGGCACGGTGTGCACGGCGGGCCCGGCGTCGGCGGCGAGC
>NZ_JAAGNB010001598.1:0-306 GCF_010550475.1 Amycolatopsis sp. SID8362 | reverse complement strand
GACCCCGAGTTCGAGCAGGAGTACGTCGAGCCGGTCGACACCACGCGGCGCGACCTCGCGGAGCTGTTCGCGGCGGTCGACGGGCTGCGCGAGGCCGACGACCGCCTGGGTCAGGACGTCGCCGACCTGAGCGAGCGGCTCGAGAGCGGCGGCGCGACCCGGCAGGAAGACCGGATCGAGCTGCTCGGCCGCCGCCTGGAGCGGCTGCAGCAGCAGGTGCACGCGCTGGAGCGCGCGGTCCGCGTGTCCGACGGCGTCCCGCGCGCCGACCTCGACGACGTCGGCCCGGAAACCCGCGCGCTCGCG
>NZ_JAAGNB010001505.1:0-2397 GCF_010550475.1 Amycolatopsis sp. SID8362 | reverse complement strand
AACCTCTCCGCAATCCCCAGCACCGACTCTTCGACACCGGAAATCACCACCGACCGCGGACCATTCACCGCCGCAATCGACACACCCTCAACCAGCAACGGCGTCACCTCGTCCTCCGAGGCCACCAACGACACCATCGCACCACCCGACGGCAACGCCTGCATCAACCGCGCACGCGCCGACACCAGCGTGCACGCATCCTCCAGAGAGAGCACCCCGGCCACATGCGCGGCCGCGATCTCACCGATCGAATGCCCCGCAACCTGATCCGGTCGGATGCCCCACGACTCCAGCAACCGGAACAACGCCACCTCGAGCGCGAACAACGCGGGCTGCGCCCACTCCGTCCGGTCCAGCAGCGCCGCGTCGTTACCGAAGACAACCTCGCGCACCGGAAGCAACGCGAAGACGACATCAAGAGCCTCGGCGAACACCGGGTACCGCTCGTACAACTCCCGGCCCATCCCCAGCCGCTGCGAACCCTGACCCGCGAACAGGAACGCCACCTTGCCGGGCTTGGCGGTCCCGTGCACCACGGACGGCGAGACTTCCCCGGAGACCACTGTGGACAGTCCGGCGAGCAGGTCGTCCCGGGTCTCCGCCAGCACCGCGGCGCGGTGCCCGAAGTGGGTCCGCTGGGTGGCGAGCGCGCGGGCGAGGTCGCCGGGGAGCAGCTCCGGGTTTCCGGTCACGAAGCCGAGCAGCCGCTCGGCCTGGGCGCGCACCGCTTCCGGGGTCTTGCCGGAGACCGGCACCGGCACGGTCCCGGCGGGTGCGGGTGACACCGTGGTTTCGGCGGGCGGGGCCTGTTCCAGCACCACGTGCGCGTTGGTGCCGCTGACCCCGAACGAGGACACGGCGGCGCGGCGCGGGTGGCCGTTCTCCCGCCACGGCACGGGTTCGGTCAGCAGCTCGACGGCGCCTGCCGTCCAGTCCACGTGGGACGTCGGCGCGTCGACGTGCAGGGTCTTCGGCAGCACGCCGTGCCGCATGGCCATGACCATCTTGATGATCCCGGCGACGCCGGCGGCCGACTGCGCGTGGCCGATGTTGGACTTGACCGAGCCGAGGAACAGCGGCTGCTCCCGGTCCTGCCCGTAGGTCGCGAGCAGCGCCTGGGCTTCGATCGGGTCCCCGAGCACCGTGCCGGTGCCGTGCGCCTCGACGGCGTCCACTTCGGACGGTGTCAGGCCCGCGTTCGCCAGCGCCTGCCGGATGACGCGCTGCTGCGACGGGCCGTTCGGCGCGGTGAGCCCGTTGGAGGCGCCGTCCTGGTTCACCGCGGACCCGCGGACGACGGCGAGGATCCGGTGGCCGTTGCGCCGCGCGTCGGACAGCCGCTCCAGCATCAGCAGGCCGACACCTTCGGACCAGCCGGTGCCCGCGGCCGACTCGGCGAACGAGCGGCACCGGCCGTTCGACGACAGGCCGCCCTGGGAGCTGAACTCCACGAACGCCGCCGGCGTGGCCATCACGGTCACGCCGCCGGCCAGCGCCAGCGAGCACTCCCCACGGGTCAGGGCCTGCGCCGCGAGGTGCAGCGCCACCAGCGAGGACGAGCACGCCGTGTCGACGGTGACCGCCGGGCCCCCGAGCCCGAAGGTGTAGGACAGCCGGCCGGAGATCACGCTGGTGGCCTGCCCGGTGAGCAGGTGGCCCTGCAGGTCGGCCGGCGGGGTGTAGCCGTTGCCGGACCCGCCGATGTAGACGCCGGCGTCGGAGCCGCGGAGCGTGGCCGGGTCGATCCCGGCGCGCTCGAAGACCTCCCACGCCGCCTCCAGCAGCACCCGCTGCTGCGGGTCCATGGCCAGCGCCTCCCGCGGCGAGATCCCGAAGAACCCGGCGTCGAAGCCGGCGACGTCCTCGACGAACCCGCCTTCACGGACGTAGGAGGTGCCCGCGCGGTCGCCGTCCGGGTCGTAGAGCCCGGTCAGGTCCCAGCCGCGGTCGGCGGGGAACTCCGAGATCGCGTCGACGCCGTCGTCGACGAGCCGCCAGAGATCCTCCGGCGACCGGACCCCGCCGGGGTAGCGGCAGCTCATGCCGATGATCACGACCGGGTCGTCGGAAACCTCGCGGACGACGGCCGGAGCGACTACTTCGGCACCTTCGCCGAGCAGCTCAGCGCGCAGGAAACCGGCCGCCGCCACCGGGTTCGGGTGGTCGAAGACGAGGGTCGAGGGCAGCGTGAGCCCGGTGGCGGCGTTGAGGCGGTTGCGCAGCTCGACCGCGGTGAGCGAGTCGAAGCCGAGCTCCTTGAACGGCTTCTCCGGGGCGATCGCGTCCGGGCCGTCGAAGCCCATGAGCGCGGCGACCTGGGCGCGGATCAGCGCCAGCAGGACGGCGTCGCGCTCGGTTCCGGGCAGCGCGAGCAGCCGGTCGCGCAGTGCGGACGCC
>NZ_JAAGNB010001459.1:0-204 GCF_010550475.1 Amycolatopsis sp. SID8362 | reverse complement strand
CCCGGGCCGCGCGCCGGCCAACCGGGCGAGCTGCTGCAGCACCTTCGAGCAGCCGACGACGCGCGGATCGTCGACGCCGGCGGCGCCGAGCGTCGTGGTCACAACGTCGAGCGCGTGCGTGCGCAGCGCCTTGACCTGCTTGTTCGACACGCGCTCGGCCGGCAGCCAGTCCCGCGTCATCGACCGGGCGCCCAGCGGCAGCGA
>NZ_JAAGNB010001407.1:0-1138 GCF_010550475.1 Amycolatopsis sp. SID8362 | reverse complement strand
TGGGGCCGGCCCGGAGCCCGGCGCAGGAGGCGCGCGGCGGCTGGATCGAGCAGCACTGCGCGGCCGTCGACCCCGCCGAGTACGGCGGCCGGTCCGGACCGGGCGCCGGTCCGGTGCGGATCGGCGGCGCGGACACCCTCTACCGCTGCTAACGGCGAAGAAACACCGCCGCGGCGATCATCGGGGCATGCGGGTACTGGTGGTGGAAGACGAGCCGATGCTCGCGGACGCGATCGCGGAGTGGCTGCGCGAGGACGCCCACGCGGTCGACGTCGCCCACGACGGCGGCGCGGCGCTCGAGCGGATCGCCGTGCACGACTACGACGTCGTCGTGCTCGACCGGGACCTGCCGGTCGTGCACGGCGACGACGTCTGCCGCGAGCTGGTGGGCACGGGCGTGACCACCCGGGTGCTGATGCTGACAGCCGCCGCCGAGGTGACCGACCGGGTCGACGGCCTGTCACTGGGCGCCGACGACTACCTGACGAAGCCGTTCGCGTTCCCCGAGCTGGCCGCGCGCATCCAGTCGCTGGGCCGCCGCTGCCGCCCGGCCGCGCCACCGGTGCTGCGCCGCTCCGGCGTCACCCTCGACCCGGCGCGCCACGAGGTGTTCCGCGACGGGCGGTACCTGCCACTGTCCAAAAAGGAGTTCGCCGTGCTCGCTGAGCTGCTGCGCGCCGACGGCGCCGCCGTGTCCGCGGAACACCTGCTGGAGAAGGTGTGGGACGAGCACGCCGACCCGTTCACCGGCGCGGTCCGGCTCACCGTGCTGAAGCTGCGCCGCAAGCTCGGCGATCCCCCGCTGGTGGAGACGGTCACCGGCGTCGGCTACCGCCTCCGGTGAACCTCCGCCTGCGGCTGACCGTCCTGTACGGCGGCCTGTTCCTGCTGGCGGGCGTGGCCCTGCTCGGCGTGACGTACCTGCTGTTCACCCGCCAGGTCGGCCAGCGGGTCGCGATCATTTCGGGCACCCCGCCTCCCGGCGCGCCCCCGCTCCCGTCGCTGACGGCGCTCGACAACCAGGCCCAGCAGCTGCGCGCGGCGGCGGCGACGTCGTTGCTGACGCAGGGAGCAGTCGCCCTCGCGGCGGTGGCGGTACTGGCGGCGGCGCTGGGCTGGCTGGTGGCGGGCCGCGCGC
>NZ_JAAGNB010001308.1:0-305 GCF_010550475.1 Amycolatopsis sp. SID8362 | reverse complement strand
GGGTGCTCACGGCGTTGTCGGGCGACCGGCAGCTGGCCGACGTCGCGGCGGCGACGGACCTGTACGCGCGCCTCGGCGAGGCGCTCTTCTCGGGCGCGCGCTGGGTGCCGGCCGCGGACGACGACCGGGACGACCGGGCCCGCGCGAAGATCGCGATGCTGTCGGCGATGTACGGCGGCACGTCCGGCGAAGCGGGTCCGCTGCTCGGCTTGCTGCGCCAGCGGTTCCCGGCCGCGGTGTCCTATGTGGAGCGAGCCGCCCAGGCGGGCGAACGCGGCGAGCGCGTCCGGTCCCGCCTGGGCCGC
>NZ_JAAGNB010001255.1:0-340 GCF_010550475.1 Amycolatopsis sp. SID8362 | reverse complement strand
CGCCGAGGCCCAGCCCAGGTAGTGGTCGAACAGCCGGGTCGACGCGGCGAGCCGGGTGCCGGGGTCGTCGGTCGCGACGAGCTCGCCGGCGTAGCGCTTGACGAGGTCGTGCATCCGGAACCGGCCCGGCGGGTCCTCCGCGAGGAGGTTCGCGGCGCACAGCACGCGCAGCGCACGGGCGTTCCCGACCAGTGCCGTCGCGGCCGCGCGCCCGGTGACGCCGCCGGGTGCCAGCCCGAGCAGCCGGAACGCCGTGGCGGCACCGGCGTCGAGGCAGCGGTAGGACACCTCGAACACCGCGCGCAGGCTCGCGGACAGCTCCCCGGTGTCCAACGCGTCC
>NZ_JAAGNB010001200.1:0-503 GCF_010550475.1 Amycolatopsis sp. SID8362 | reverse complement strand
CCGCGACACGGCGGCGACCGACGCGGGCCCGACATCCGGGGTGACGCCGTACTCCTCGGCCATGCGAACTCCGTTTCCCGGCAGGCTGACAACGTTGCCAGGAAGCTTCCGCCGCGGGCTTCGGAGCGGTCAAGAAGACAAGGTGGACAAGAATTCGGAAAAATGACATCGATGTCTGCGAAGCGGTCATGGCACCACTGTGGACTCCAGCGCCCCAAGGCGGCCTTGGTTGCGTCCGGCGCACCCAAGGCGGCCTTCGGTGCGTGACACGCAACCAATGTGGCCTTGGGGCGCTTGCGTCCGGCGGCTACAGCTCCGCGTGTGCCGCCGCCAGTTCGACCGCCGCGCCGAGGTCGTTCACCGTCGCGTAGCCGCGGTCGCCCAGGTTCGCCCAGCCCGGGCCCGCCGTGCCGACCGCGCGGCCGAGGGCGCGGACGCGGGCGGCCAGGAGGTCGTCCGCGGTGGGCGGGGTCATCGACCACAGGACGACCAGCACCGGGTCG
>NZ_JAAGNB010001151.1:0-237 GCF_010550475.1 Amycolatopsis sp. SID8362 | reverse complement strand
GGAGCGCCGCCGCGGCCTCACCATCGACCTCGGGTTCGCGTGGACGCGGCTCGGCGGCGAGGACGTCGCGTTCGTCGACGTGCCGGGCCACGAACGGTTCGTCCCGAACATGCTCGCCGGGGCCGGGCCGGCGCCGGCCGTGCTGTTCGTCGTCGCCGCGGACGAAGGCTGGATGCCGCAGTCGGCCGAGCACCTCGCCGCGCTGGACGCGTTCGGCGTCCGCCGCGGCCTGCTGGT
>NZ_JAAGNB010001099.1:0-318 GCF_010550475.1 Amycolatopsis sp. SID8362 | reverse complement strand
GCGGGCGGCCCGGTACAGCCGAGGGCGCGGGCAGCTGCTGGACCGGCTCCGGGACGAGCCGGGGCTGCGGGCGGCGGCGTTGGGGTGGGCCGGGGTGAGCGGGTACCGGCTGCTGGTGGATGAGCTGCTGGGGGTGCCGTTGGTGCCGGGGCCGGAGGATGGCCGGCGGGCGGCGGAGCTGGTCGTGGCGGCGGTGGTGCCGCGGTGGGATCCAGGGCTGGGGTGGCCTGCTGGGCGGAGTGGAGCTGGATCGACTGCCGGCGCGGAAGGTGGAACGGCGCCTCGCGATGGGCATGGACGAGCGGCCGGCGGCCGGGA
>NZ_JAAGNB010001051.1:0-212 GCF_010550475.1 Amycolatopsis sp. SID8362 | reverse complement strand
TCGGTGGACAGTCCGGGACCGTCGTCGCGGACGACGAGGGTCGCGGTCTCCGCGCCGGCTTCCCAGTCCGTCGTGATCTTCGCGCCGCGGCCGGCGTAGTGGACGGCGTTGTCGAGCAGCACGTCGAGGATCTGCGCGAGCTCGCCTTCCGGACAGCGCACGGTCACCGGCTCGTCGTGGCCCGGCGGCGGCACGAGCACCGCACCGGCGTC
>NZ_JAAGNB010000950.1:0-4375 GCF_010550475.1 Amycolatopsis sp. SID8362 | reverse complement strand
CACAGCAGGCTCGCGACGTCGACCAGCGCTTCGGTGGTGCCCTCCGGGGCGGCCGTGCGGGCGTGCCGCACCAGCAGGTCCCACAGCATCGCGCAGGCGATCCGGTACACCTGCAGCACCTCGGGCAGCGGCGCGCCCTGGTGGGCCCGGCGGCTGCCGGTCTCCTGCGGCGCGCCCTGACCGGGACTCGGGGTTCCGGCCAGGGCGTCGACCAGGTACCGCAGGTTCACCGCGATCGACCGGTGCAGGTCGGCCCGCGGCACGACCTTCTCGTCCCGGTACAGCTCGATGCGCTCGCACGTGGCCGCGTACACCTCGTCGATGAGCCGGGCCAGCTCCGTCTCGGCCCACGCGGCGAGCGCGGTCACGGCGGCGGGTTCCGGCATGTCACAGCGAGCTTGCCGTCGGTCAGCCCGACCACGATGGCCGCGCCGTCGTGCGCCTCGCCGGCCAGCAATGCCCGGCCGATCCGCGTCTCGACCTCGCGGGCGAGGAACCGGCGCAGCGGCCGCGCGCCGTAGACCGGGTCGAACCCCTGCCGCGCGACGTACCGGAGGGCCTCCGGCGACACCTCCAGGGTCATCTGCTGCTCGGCCAGCCGGGCACGCAGGTCACCGAGCATCAGCTCGACGATCCGCTCGATCTCGGCTTCGGTGAGCGGTTTGAACAGCACGATCTCGTCGATCCGGTTGAGGAACTCCGGCCGGAAGTGCCCGCGCAACGCGCCGAACACCGCTTCGCGCGCGTCGGGCTTGATTTCGCCGTCGGACGTCACGCCCTCGAGCAGGAAGTGCGCGCCGATGTTGGAGGTCATGATGATCACCGTGTTGCGGAAGTCGACCGTGCGGCCCTGCGCGTCGGTCAGCCGCCCGTCGTCGAGCACCTGCAGCAGGGTGTTGAACACGTCCCCGTGCGCCTTCTCGATCTCGTCGAACAGCACCACCGAGTACGGCTTGCGCCGCACGGCCTCGGTGAGCTGGCCGCCCGCGTCGTAGCCGATGTAGCCGGGTGGGGCGCCGACGAGCCGCGAGACGGTGTGCCGCTCCTGGTACTCGCTCATGTCGATGCGGACGATGTTGTCCTCGGTGTCGAACAGGTCCGCGGCCAGTGCCTTCGCCAGCTCCGTCTTGCCGACGCCGGTCGGGCCGAGGAACAGGAACGACCCGATCGGGCGACGCGGGTCCTTGATCCCCGAGCGAGCCCGGATGACCGCGTCGGCCACCGCCTGCACCGCTTCGTCCTGACCGATCACCCGTTCGTGCAGCACCTCGTCCAGGCGCAGCAGCTTCTCCCGCTCCCCCTCCTGCAGCCGGCTGACCGGGATGCCGGTCCACCGCGAAACGACCGCGGCGATCTCCGCCTCGGTCACCACCTCGCGCAGCAGCGCCGAAGCACCGCCGCGCCGCGCCGCCAGCAGCTCCTCCTCGCCTTCGAGCCGGCGTTCCAGCTCGGGCAGCCGGCCGTGCCGCAGCTGGGCGGCGAGGTTCAGGTCGTAGTCGCGCTCGGCGGCCTCGGCGTCGTTGCGGACCTGTTCGATCTCACCGCGCAACGCCTGGACCTTGTGCAGGGCGGCGCGCTCGGCTTCCCACCGGGTCCGCATCCCGCCCGCCTCGGCACGCAGGTCGACCAGTTCCCGGCGCAGCTCCTGAAGGCGCTTCTCGCTGGCGGCGTCGGTTTCCTTCGCCAGCGCGGCTTCCTCGATCTCGGTCCGGGTCAGCCGCCGGGACAGCTCGTCGAGGTCGGCAGGCATCGAGTCGATTTCGGTGCGCAGCATCGCGCAGGCTTCGTCGACCAGGTCGATCGCCTTGTCCGGCAGGAACCGGTCGGAGATGTAGCGGTGGGACAGCACGACGGCGGCCACCAGCGCGCCGTCCTGGATCTTCACGCCGTGGAACACTTCGAGCCGCTCGCGCAGGCCGCGCAGGATCGAGATCGCGTCCTCGACCGACGGCTCGTCGACCACGACCGGCTGGAAGCGGCGTTCGAGTGCCGCGTCCTTCTCGATGTGCTTGCGGTATTCGTCGAGCGTGGTCGCGCCGATCAGGTGCAGCTCGCCCCGGGCGAGCATCGGCTTGAGCAGGTTGCCCGCGTCCATGGCGCCTTCGGTGGCGCCCGCGCCGACGACGGTGTGCAGCTCGTCCACGAACAGCAGGATCCGGCCCTCGGCGGCGTGGACCTCGTTGAGCACCGCCTTGAGCCGTTCCTCGAACTCGCCGCGGTACTTCGCGCCGGCGACCAGGGCTCCCATGTCGAGGGAGAAGACCGTCTTGTCCTTGAGCCCCTCGGGCACGTCACCGTGGCTGATGCGCAGGGCCAGTCCTTCGACGATGGCGGTCTTGCCGACGCCCGGATCGCCGATGAGCACGGGGTTGTTCTTCCGCTTGCGGGACAGGATCTGGACGACCCGGCGGATCTCGGCGTCCCGGCCGATCACCGGGTCGAGCCGGCCGGCCCGGGCGTCGGCCACGAGGTCCCGGCCGTACTTCTCCAGTGCTTCGTAGGCGGCCTCGGGGGTCGCGGACGTGACGCGCTGGTTGCCGCGCACGGTCCGCAGCACCTCGAGGAACTTGTCGCGGGTCAGCCCGCCCGCGCGCAGCAGCCGCCCGGCCGCGGTCGCGCTGCCTTCCTCGAGCAACGCCGCGACGAGGTGCTCGACCGACACGTAGTCGTCCTTGAGCCGCTTGGCCTCACGGTCGGCGGCGTCGAGCACGCGGGCCAGCCGGGCGGTCACCCGCGTCTCGCCGGGTACGGCGCCCGGGCCGCTGACCTTGGGCCGGCGCGAGAGCTCGGCTTCGACCTCGCCGCGGAGCCGGGCCGGGTCCGCGCCCGCTTCGGTGAGCAGCCGCGAGGCGAGCCCGTCGGGCTGGTCCAGCAGGGCCAGCAGCAGGTGTTCGCCGTCGACCTCGGGCTGGCCGTGGCTCAGGGCCGCCGTCTGGGCGTCGTGCAGCGCTTCCTGGGACTTCTGGGTGAGCCGGTTCGGATCCATGGTCAGTCTCCGCTGCGTCGGGATCGGTCACGAAGCGCCGCCTCGAGGTCCGCGATGCGGTCGAGCAGGTCGGCGACGACGCCGACCGCGGCGTAGTTGAGCGAGAACCCGGCCCGCAGGCGCTGGACACGCGACACGACGGCGATCTGGGCCACCGGGAACCACAGCTCACCGCGCGCGTCCACGACCGGGTCGAGCAGGCCCAGCGCGGCCAGCCGGCGGACCAGGTCCGGGTGCAGGCCGACCGCGTGGGCGAACGTCGCCAGGTCCAGGTGGGCCGCACCAGGGTGGCGGCGCACGAGCGCGTAGGACGTCATCGGCCGGACCCCCTCGGGTCGAAGGTGGACACCGCGGCCAGCTGCTCGAACAGCTGCCGCTCTTCGTCGGTCGGCTTCGCGGGCACGAGGACGCGGGCTTCGGCGTAGAGGTCGCCCGCCGTGCCACGCGGGTTCGGCAGGCCCTTGCCGCGCAGCCGGAGGCGGCGCCCGGTCGACGTGCCGGGCGGGACCTTCAGCTTCGCCTCGCCACCGGGGATCGGGAGCGTGACGGTGGTGCCCAGCGCCGCTTCCCACGGCGTCAGCGGCAGGTCGAGCGCCAGGTCGCGCCCGTCGACCCGGTAGCGCGGGTGCGGCGCCAGGTGCACGAGCAGGTACAGGTCCCCCGGCGGCGCGCCGTCCGTGCCGCGGCCGCCCTGCCCGGCCAGCCGGATCCGCCTGCCGTCGGTGACGCCGGCCGGGATGTTGACCTCGATCGTGCGCGGACCGGGCAACGTCAGGGTGCGCCGGCCACCGGCGTGCGCCTCCTCGACGGTCAGTTCCAGCTCGGCTTCCTGGTCGGCGCCCGGCATCGGGCCGCGGCGCCGGGCCCGGCCGCCGAAGATCCCGCCCAGCAGGTCCTCGATGTCGACGTCGCCGGTGTCGAAGGAGCCGGTGTCGAAGGAGCCGGTGTCGAACCGGCTCCCGCCGAACGGCGATTCCCGCGCGGCTTTGGCCCGTGCCCACGTCTCGGGGTCCACGTCCGGCGGCACCTGCCGGAAGTCGGCGCCGAACGTGTCGTAACGGCGCCGGGTCTCCGGTTCGGACAGCACGTCGTAGGCCTCGGAGATCTCCTTGAAACGATCTTCCGCGTCCGGGTCCTTGTTGATGTCCGGGTGGTACTTGCGGGCCAGTTTCCGGTACGCCCGCTGGATTTCCGTCTGGTCGGCCGAGCGGTCGACGCCCAGGATCCCGTAGAAGTCGGTGCCGGCCATCAGCTCTGCCTCGCCACCACGACCGCGGCCGGGCGCAGCGGGCGCTCGGCGGAGCCGTACCCGGGCCGCACGACCGCGACGATCGTGCCCGGCTCGCCCGGCGCGGTGCTCACGGCGTCGTGCACGGCGGGGTCGAACGG
>NZ_JAAGNB010000818.1:0-233 GCF_010550475.1 Amycolatopsis sp. SID8362 | reverse complement strand
GGCCGGGGACGCCCGCCAGCGCGCCCCACACCAGCGGGGCGACCACGGCGTCGGAGGTGTTCTCGGCCAGCGTCTCCACCGAGGCGCGGGACAACGCGATCGCGCCCAGGCCGTCGGCCACCCGCGGGTCCAATTCGGACAGTGTGGTGCGTGCCGGCTCGAAGCGGCACTCCTCGAGGTCGCGGGCCAGCTCCGTGCCCTGCACCGCGAGGCCGGCGGCGCCGAGGACCGCC
>NZ_JAAGNB010000728.1:0-353 GCF_010550475.1 Amycolatopsis sp. SID8362 | reverse complement strand
CAGGCCGAGCGCGCCCACGCCGCCGCGGCCAGTGCCTCCTGGCGCTCGTCGTGCTCCATCAGCTCGACGATCTCCGGGATGCCCCGCCGCAATCGCCGCAGCGGGACGGCGACCGCGAAGCCCAGCACGGCGAGCACCGCGGCCAGCGCGAGGCCGGCGCCCCAGAGCACCGTGACCAGCAAGTACGTGTCGGGCACCTGCAGCAGCTCCGCGCCGGACATCCGCCGGAGCGCCTCGGCGAGACCGGCGCCGAACCCGCCGCCGAGCAGCCCGGCCAGCGCGAACACCGGCGCGGCCGCCCAGCCGCCCAGCCACGGCCGCAGCCGGCGCGGCTTGTGCCGCCAGCCGGGCCG
>NZ_JAAGNB010000669.1:0-296 GCF_010550475.1 Amycolatopsis sp. SID8362 | reverse complement strand
GAGGCCTGCGACGTCGCCGATCGCGACGCGCTGGAAGCCGTGCTCGCCGGCGTGCCGGCCGACCTCCCGCTGACCGCGGTGATGCACACCGCCGGGGTCGTCGACGACGGCGTCGTGGACTCCCTGACCCCGGCCAAGCTGGCGTCGGTGCTGAGCGCGAAGCGCCTGGGGGCCGACCACCTCCACGCCCTCACCGCCGGCCTCGACCTCGCCGCGTTCGTGCTGTTCTCCTCCACCGCCGGGACCGTCGGCGCGGCCGGGCAGGCCAACTACGCCGCCGCCAACGCCTACCTCGA
>NZ_JAAGNB010000618.1:0-274 GCF_010550475.1 Amycolatopsis sp. SID8362 | reverse complement strand
GCTGCCGCAGCGGCGACGTCCGGCGCCGGATGACCTCGGCGTAGAGCGGGTGCGCGAGGCGGACGTTCAGCCGCCGCCCGGTGCGCTCGGACACCACGAGCCCGGCTCGCTCGGTGGACGCCAGCACGCTCGCGGCGCCCAGCCGGACCAGCGGTTCGCTGCCCAGCGGCTCGCCGAAGGCCAGCAGCTCCAGCAGCCGCCGCTCGTCGGCGTCGACGCGGTCGGTGCGGGTTTCGATCAGCTCGACCAGCCGCGGCGTGGCGGGGAGCGCGCC
>NZ_JAAGNB010000482.1:0-4505 GCF_010550475.1 Amycolatopsis sp. SID8362 | reverse complement strand
GCCGCGCTCCCCCGCCGATCTCGGGGAAGACCGTGCGGAGGGCCTCGTGGCGACCGACCACATCGGACAGCGCCGTGCGCAGCGCGTCGACGTCGAGGGCGCCGGTGAGCCGCACCGCGGTCGGCATGTTGTACGTCGCCGAGGGCCCTTCGAGGCGGTGCAGGAACCACAGCCGCTGCTGGGCGAACGACAGTGGCAGCACGTCCGGCCGCGGCTCGGCGCGGGTCAGGGCGGGACGCGCGGCCGAGGCGTCCGCGGCGGCCAGCAGCGTGGCGAGCCCGGCCACGGTCGGCGTCTCGAACACCGACCGCACCTGCAGCTCGACGCCGAAGACCGCGCGCAGCCGCGCGACCAGCCGCGTCGCCATCAGCGAATGGCCGCCGAGGGCGAAGAAGTCGTCGTCGACGCCGACCGCCGAGGTGTCGAGGACTTCGGCGAAGAGCCCGCACAGGACCTCTTCGACCGGGGTCCGCGGCGCCCGTCCGGTGGTGGCGGCCTGCTTGTCCGGGCTCGGCAGCGCACGGCGGTCGAGCTTGCCCGAGGCGAGCAGCGGCAGCCGGTCCAGGAGCACGAACGCCGAGGGCACCATGTACTGCGGCAGCCGGTCGCGGACGTGCGCCCGCAGCGCCGCCACCAGCGCGCTCGTGTCCCGTTGCCCCGCCGGGTGGTTGCCGAGCGCCTCGAGGGCGGCGCGGACCGGGCGAGTGCGGTGGATCCGGGTCGGCGCACCGGTGGTGAACACGACCTCCACCGTGCCCGCGTCCGCGGTCAGGGTCCCGTACACGCGGTAGCCGTGGCGCTCACCGAGGGCGTGCAGGGTCTCCGGGTCCACTCCGGACGGCTCGCTGTCCAAAGCGGACAGTGCCGCGTCGGCATCCCCACCCGCCAGCGCCGCGACGGCGGCCAGCTCGCCGGACAGGCGCGCGTTCGGCACCCCGGTGACGCGCAGCCGGGCCGGACCGTCCGCCAGCCGGGATTCCAGCTCGTCGAGCGAACTGAACGCGACCACGTCCTCCGCCGGCGGCACCGGCTTCGGCGCCTTCCGCAGCACGACGTCGTAGCGGTGCCGGGTCAGCTCGTTGTGCGCGTGGCCGCGCTTGACCCACAGGTCGACGTCGTCGAACCCGTCGAGTTCCCGGCTCAGCGCCGCGAAGAAGTCCGGGTCGAGCACCAGCTCGCCTTCCCGGGCGATCGCCTGGTCGGCGGCCGCGGCATCCCGGCGGCCGTGGCGCAGCTCGGTCGCGGTCCGGAACGCGCGCAGCGAGCGCAGGTTCCGGATGTCGCCGAGGAAGACCACGCCGCCCGGCCGGACGCGCGCGGCGGCCGTGCGGATCACCTCGGCGAGGTAGCCGACGCTCGGGAAGTACTGCGCAACGGAGTTGATGATCACCGTGTCGAACGGTTCGGCCGGCAGTTCGCCGAGGTCGTGCGCCGGGCGCGCGGCCAGGTGGACCTTGCTCGCGAACGGCGTCGCCGCGACCTCGCGCCGCAGGTTCGCGATGGCCTTCTCGGACAGGTCGACGCCCCAGTACGCCTCGGCGTCCGGTGCGATCCTCGACAGGATCAGACCACTGCCCACGCCGATCTCCAGCACCCGCTTCGGCTGGAGCGACCGGATGCGGTCGATCGTCGCCGCGTGCCACTCCCGCATCTCGTCGAGCGGGATCTCGGTGCCGTCGTAGCTGGAGTTCCAGCCGGTGAAGTTCTCCTCCAGCCCACCGGCGGCCGCGTCGGTGAAGACGTTCTCGTGCAGCTCACGCCACTCGCCGACGTGCTCCAGCTCCGCCTCTTCGTCCCGCCCGGCCGACGGGACGGCGTAGGCGATCAGCCGGCCGTCCTGCGCGACGACGACGGACTGCCCGACCGCCGGGTGCTCCGCCAGCACCGACTCGATCTCGCCGAGTTCGATCCGGTAGCCGCGGATCTTGACCTGGTCGTCCGCCCGGCCCAGGAAGACCAGCCGGCCGTCCGGCAGCCACTTCACCAGGTCACCCGTGCGGTAGAGGCGTCCGCCCGAACCGAACGGGTCTGCCACGAACCGCTCCGCCGTCAGCCCCGGCCGCCCGAGATAACCGCGCGCCAGGCCGGAGCCCGCGAGGTACAGCTCCCCCACGACGCCGGGCGGCACCGGCCGCAGCCCGGCGTCCAGCACGTACGCGCGGGTGCCGGGGTCGGGGATGCCGATCGGGACGACCGTCGCGTCCGCCAGCTCGGCCGGGTCGCTCTCGCCCAGCGTCGAGTTGGTGGTCGCTTCGGTGGGGCCGTAGGCGTTGAACATCCGCCGCCCCGGCGCCCACCGCCGCACCAGCTCCGGCGACACGCGTTCCGTGCCCGCCAGCAGGACGCTGTCGGTCGGCAGGGCGAGGTCGGCGGGCATGGCGTCGAGCAGGGCGGGCGGCAGAATCATGAAGTCGACGGCGTGCCGGAGCGCGTACTCGGTCAGCGCCGGCCCGGCGACGCGGCGTTCGGCGGGGACGACCACCAGCCGCCCGCCGGACAGCAGCCCGAGGCACAGGTCCCAGAACGCGACGTCGAAGCTCGGCGACGCGAACTGCAGCACCCGGCTGTGCGGCCCGACGCCGAACCGCTCGACCTGCGTGGCGACCAGCTTCGCCACACCGGAGTGCTGGAGCACGACGCCCTTCGGCCGCCCGGACGAACCGGACGTGTAGATCACGTAGGCCGCGTTCTCCGGCTTGACCGGCACCGCTGGATCCACTGTGGACATCTCAGGCAGCGCCGGGTCGTCGAGCAGGACCCGCGGGAGGGTCGCGGGCAGCTTCGCCTCGACGTCCCGGGTCGTCACCACGCAGGCCGGCCGCGCGTCGTCGGCCATGTAGGCGATCCGGTCGGCCGGGTAGTCGACGTCGATCGGCAGGTAGGCCGCGCCCGCCTTGAGGACGGCCAGCTCGGCGATGATCATGTCGAGCGACCGCGGCACGGCCAGCGCGACCACCCGCTCCAGTCCGGCGCCCCGGGCGAGCAGCAGGTTCGCCAACTGGTTCGCGCGGGCGTCCACCTCCGCGTAGGTCAGTTCCTCGTCCTCGAAGACGAGCGCGATCGCGTCCGGCGCCTCGGCGACGCGGCGGGCGAACATCGCGGGGAACGTCTCCGTGCCCGCGGGGTCGAGGGAGCCGGCCCACTCGGTGAGCACGCGGTCCCGCTCGTCCCCGGCGAGGAGGTCGAGCGCGCCGACCGGGCGGTCCGGTTCGGCCAGCGCGGCGCGCAGCAGCACTTCGAGGCGGCGCAGGATCGCGTCCGCGCCGGCGTGGTCGAAGACGTCGGCGTTGAACTCCAGCACGCCGTCGATCCCGGCTTCGCGCTCGGTCAGCGAGATCGCCAGGTCGAACTTCGACGTCCCGGTCGTCACCGGGACCTCCGAGACGGTCAGGCCGGGCAAGGTCACGTCGGCGCGGGCGTTGTTCTGCCCGGCGAGCATCACCTGGAACAGCCGGTGGTAGGACAGCGACCGCGCCGGGTTCAGCACCTCGACCAGCCGCTCGAACGGCACGTCCTGGTGGGCGTACGCGTCCAGGTTGCGCTCGCGCACGCGGGCCACGAGGTCGCGGAACGACGGCTCGCCGCCGGTGTCCACCCGCAGAACGAGGGTGTTGACGAAAAACCCGACGAGGTCGTCGAGCGCCTGGTCGGTGCGCCCGGCGATGGGTGAGCCGATCGGCACGTCGGTCCCCGCGCCCAGGCGCGTGAGCAGGGCGGCGAGGGCCGCGTGCACGACCATGAACACGCTGGCGCCGCACTCGCGGGCCAGCTCGGCCAAGCGGGCGTGGAGCCCGGCGTCCCAGCCGAAGGTGTGCAGCTCGCCGCGGAACGTCGCGGTCGCCGGGTGCGGCCGGTCCAGCGGCAGATCGATCCGGTCCGGCAGGCCGTCGAGCGCGTCGCGCCAGTAGTCCAGCTGCGCGCTGAGGACGCTGTCGGGATCCTCCTCGCGGCCGAGCAGTTCCCGTTGCCAGAGCGTGTAGTCCGCGTACTGCACCGGCAACGGCGTCCACTGTGGAGCCTCCCCGGCGTGGCGGGCGGCGTAGGCCGTGGCGATGTCACGCCACAGCGGGGCCATCGACCAGCCGTCGGAGGCGATGTGGTGGAACACCAGCGCGAACACGTGCTCGCCCGTGCCGGTCCGGAGCAGTTCCGCCCGCACCGGCACCTCGTGTTCGAGGTCGAAAGGCCCGCGGACGAGCCCGATCAAGGCCGCGTCGAGGTCCGCGACCTCGCGCACCGGCAGGCTGACCGCTCCGGCCGGGAGGATGTCCTGGTAGGGCACGCCGTCCCGCTGCGGGAACCGGGTGCGCAAGGCCTCGTGGCGGGCGACCACGTCGGTGAGCGCCGCACGCAGCGCTTCGACGTCGAGGTCGCCGTCGAGGCGCATGATCAGCGGCACGTTGTAGGTGGCGGACGGTCCTTCGAGGTGGTGCAGGAACCACAGCCGCCGCTGGGCGCCGGACAGCGGCACGAACTCGGGCCGCCGTTGCGGGACCAGCGGCGGG
>NZ_JAAGNB010000433.1:0-226 GCF_010550475.1 Amycolatopsis sp. SID8362 | reverse complement strand
GAGGAGTCCGTGCTGCTGGCCGGCGCCGCTCCGGCGGGCGGCGCGGCGCTGGGCGACCGGGCGCTGCTGGTGGAACTGGTGACGACCGGCGACCGCTACCTGGTCTGGCGGGGCTACCGGCACCACATCGAGGACTACGCCGCGGTCGGCACCGGCCTCGCGCTGACCGCCGAGCCGTGGGCCCGGGTCGGCCGGCCCTGGCTGGACGTCCTGCCGGAAGGCGCTC
>NZ_JAAGNB010000379.1:0-428 GCF_010550475.1 Amycolatopsis sp. SID8362 | reverse complement strand
TGGCGCCGCGCGACGTCGTCTCGGCGGCGATCACGCGGCGGATGACGGCCGCGCCCGGCGGCGTCGACGACCACGTCTTCCTCGACGCCACCTCGATCGGCGGCTTCGCGCAGCGGTTCCCGACGGTGTTCGCGGCGTGCGCGGCGCTGGGCCTCGACCCCGCCGTGGACCCGATCCCGGTCACCCCGGCGGCGCACTTCTCGTGCGGCGGCGTGGTGACCACTGTGGACGGACGCTCGTCGGTGGCCGGGCTCTACGCGGCCGGCGAGGTCGCGCGGACCGGGCTGCACGGCGCGAACCGGCTGGCCTCCAACAGCCTGCTCGAAGGCCTGGTCGTCGGGCAGCGCGTCGCGGAGGCCGTCGCGGCGGACCTCGCGGCCGGGTTGCTGGCCGATCCTTCGCGCGGGCGGCTGCCGTCGCGCGTCACC
>NZ_JAAGNB010000279.1:0-572 GCF_010550475.1 Amycolatopsis sp. SID8362 | reverse complement strand
GCCGGTCAGCGCCGCCGCCGAAAGCCCGGCTCGCTGGTTCCTGCTCGTCGCCGCCGTCGTGCTGGCCGTGACCGCCCTCGGCGTCCTCGTCCCCAAGACCGCGCCGGGCGCGCGGCCGCTGCTCGGGCTCCTCTGGGCCGGCATCGTCCTCGCCGGCACGGCCGTCCTCAACACCGCGCTGACCGCCACCCAGGCCGGCAACCTCGGCGGCTTCGGGGGCACCGCCGCCCCCGCCTTCACCTACGACCTCGGGGCCGGCGCCGCCTGGACGTTCGCCGCGCTCGTGCTCGCGGCGCTGACCGCGCTCGCCGCCGTCGGGACCGGGGTCGTCGAACGCGAAGACGCCGGGAACGCCGCCGGGCCGGACAAGAACTTGCTGACGCCCGTCGTCGCCGGGGCCGTGCTGGCCGTCGCCGGCTTCGGGCTGCCCGTCTTCACCGTGCCCGGCTACGTCGCCGCCGGGCTGTGGTCGGACTTCGACACCCCGTCGTGGGGCCTGCTGACCGCCGCCGTGGCGGTCCTCGGCGCGGCCGCCCTCGCGCTGCGGTCCCGGCCGAAGCCCGCGGCCGCAC
>NZ_JAAGNB010000224.1:0-373 GCF_010550475.1 Amycolatopsis sp. SID8362 | reverse complement strand
GTGAGCGCCAGCGCCGCCGCGGCCACGAGCGAGAAGTGTTTCACCCCAACGGAATTCCTCATACCAGGGATACGCGCGGGGGTTACGCCCCCGCCGGCGGCACGAGCACCTCGACCACGCCGCCTGCCTCGCGCACGACCAGGTGCGGCAGCGGCGGCGGCGTCACCGGGAGCTGGTGCGTCAGGACGACGCCGTCGACGGCGAACGACGTCCGGTGGCACGGGCAGTTCAGCCGCCGCGCCGGCGCGTCCAGGTTCAGCCGGCAGCCGAGGTGCGTGCAGGTCGCCGAAACCGCCCGCACCTCGCCGCCGGAGCGGTGCAGGAACCCCGCCACGGCCCCGAAGTCGAACGGCAGCACGCCGCCCTCGGGCAG
>NZ_JAAGNB010000046.1:0-388 GCF_010550475.1 Amycolatopsis sp. SID8362 | reverse complement strand
GATGCGGGACGTGCTCGCCGAGGCCGCGCGCACCGCGGAACGGTCGGGCCGCCCGCACGACGCCGCCCGCTACCTCGGGGTGCTCGTCGCCGACCGGCCGCAGGACATGCCGGTGCGGATCGAGTTCGCCCGCTTGGTCGGGGTACGCGACCCGCTGGCCGCGTACGCGACGCTCGCCGGGATGGCCGAACAGGCCGAAGACGTCCGCAGCCGGGCCCGGATCTCCTTGCAGCTGGCCATCGCCGCGCTGTCGGCCCGCGAGCCACAGGAGGCGACGCGGCTGCTGACCGGCGCGCTCGAGCAGCTCGACGCCGACCGCACTGGGGACGCCGACTGCGCTGGAGGTGCCGATCGCGCCGACCGCGCTGGGGTCGGGGACCGCGCTGGG
>NZ_JAAGNB010001862.1:0-429 GCF_010550475.1 Amycolatopsis sp. SID8362 | reverse complement strand
CCCGTCCCCGCCGGACGTCCCGTCGGTGCCCGCGGCCAGCGCGTACGCCCGTTGTCCCGGCGAGACGGCCGACGCCAGCGCGGCCGCGGCTTCGGCGCGCACGACGTCGTCCCGGACGTCGAACCAGGCGGACAGGCGCAGGCACAGGTCCCGGACTTCCTCGGGGACAACGGTCGCCGCGATCCCGTCGGCGGCGGCGTCGAACAGCTCCCCCGGCGTGGCTTCGAAGCCGTCCAGCACGCCCTCGGCCACGGCCGTCGTCGCGACCGCGGCTTCCAGGTCCAGCAGCGCGGGGTCCAGCGGCGCAATGCCGAGGATCGGGCTCGCGGGCCACCACCGGCGGGCCCACAGCAGCAGCGCGAGCGCGGCCAGCTCCGGCCGGGCGGGCACCTCGGCGTGCCCGGCGGTGACGACTTCCAGCGCGCGTTC
>NZ_JAAGNB010001804.1:0-672 GCF_010550475.1 Amycolatopsis sp. SID8362 | reverse complement strand
CCAGCTCTGCGCGATCGCCGCGACGAAGGTGCCCGTCGAGGGCTCCGACGAGCGCTGGCTCGACCTGTGCGCCGGCCCCGGCGGCAAGGCCGCGCTGCTCGGCGCGCTGGCGGCGTTGAGCGGGGCCACCGTGGACGCCGTAGAGAAGGCGCCGCACCGCGCGAAGCTGGTCGAGAAGGCCACGAGCGGGTTGCCGGTGAAGGTGCACGTCGCCGACGGCCGCGAAAGCGGCCTGGAGCCGGGCTACGACCGGATCCTCGTCGACGCGCCGTGCAGCGGTCTCGGCGCCCTGCGGCGGCGGCCGGAAGCGCGCTGGCGCCGCCAGCCGTCCGACGTCGCGGACCTGACGAAGCTGCAGGGCGAACTCATCAGCGCGGCGTACGCGCTGCTGCGGCCCGGCGGCGCGCTCACCTACGTCGTCTGCTCGCCGCACCTCGCCGAGACGGAGGGCGTGCTGACGGAGACCGCGCGCCGGCTGAAGGCCGAAGTGCTGGACTCGCGCGAGTTCTTCCCGGGCGTCCCGGAGCTCGGCGACGGCCCGTACGTGCAGCTCTGGCCGCACCGCCACGGCACGGACGCGATGTTCTGCGGCGTGCTGCGCAAACCGTGAGGGACCTCGGGCTGGTGGCCGGCTCGTGCGGCGGGCTGGACGTCCGGTTCGCCGCCGAGCTG
>NZ_JAAGNB010001757.1:0-228 GCF_010550475.1 Amycolatopsis sp. SID8362 | reverse complement strand
GGGAGTTCACCGTGGTCCGCAACGGCGTGGACGTCGACCGCTTCCGGACCGGCAGCAGGGCCTCGGCGCGGTCCCTGCTGGGGATCGCGCCGGAGACGCGGCTCGCGGTCTGCGTGGGACGGCTGGCCCGGCAGAAGGGCCAGGACCGGTTGCTCACGGCCTGGCCGCGGATCCGGGCCGCCTGTCCGGACGCGCTGCTCGTGCTGGTCGGCGCCGGAGACGCGCCAC
>NZ_JAAGNB010001702.1:0-478 GCF_010550475.1 Amycolatopsis sp. SID8362 | reverse complement strand
GCCGGAACCGACACCGGCACCGACGCCGCCACCGGGGACCACGCCGCCCCCGCCGGGCACCGACGTCCCCGCGTGCCAACCCGGTGCGGTGCAACAGGTCCTGGACACCGTCGGCGGCCTGCCGGTGCTGGGCGCCCTCACCACCGGCCTCGGCGTCACCGGCCCGGACGGCGCCGGCGCGCTCGTCCTCGGCTACTGCCGGACCACCGACGGCGGTCTCGAACCGGCCATGGTGCCCGCCGGCGCGGTCGGCATCCCGGCCTCGACCGTCCCGAGTGGACGGTGAGCGTGGATCCCGTCAAGGCGTGGTACGTGCTCGCCCGCACCACCGACTACGCCGGCCTGACGCTGTTCGCCGGCGGGCTGCTGTTCCTCGCCGTGCTCTGGCCGGACGGCGCCGGGCACCGCGGCGCCCGTTCGGTGCTGGTGACGGGCTGGCTCCTCGGCCTGCTCGGCACCCTCGCCGGGCTCGGCCTGC
>NZ_JAAGNB010001645.1:0-557 GCF_010550475.1 Amycolatopsis sp. SID8362 | reverse complement strand
CGGCGAGCCGGTGCGCGCGGTCGTGCACGCCGCCGGGCTGCCGCAGGCCACGCCCGTGCTGGAGACGACCGCGGCCGAGTTCGCCGACGTCATCGGCGGCAAGGTCGCGGGCGCCCGGAACCTGGACGAGCTGCTCGGCGACGACGTCGACGCCTTCGTGCTCTTCTCCTCGAACGCCGGTGTCTGGGGCTCCGGCGGCCAAGGGGCGTACGGCGCGGGCAACGCCTACCTCGACGCCCTCGCCGAGCAGCGCCGCGCCCGCGGAGCCGCCGCCACGTCGGTCGCCTGGGGCTTCTGGGGCGGCGGGGGCATGGCGGGCGACGTCGAACTGGAAGACCAGCTGCGCCGCCGCGGGCTCCGCGAGATGGCGCCGGAAGCCGCGGTGGAGGCGCTCTGCCAGGCCCTGGACGCGAACGAAGTCTTCCTGGCCGTCGCCGACGTCGACTGGGCGCGGTTCGCGCCCGGCTTCACCCTGGCGCGGCGGCGTCCGCTGATCGAGGACATCCCCGAGGTCCGGGCGCTGCTCGAAGCCGCCGACGAGCCCTCGGCCGAGCGTC
>NZ_JAAGNB010001597.1:0-359 GCF_010550475.1 Amycolatopsis sp. SID8362 | reverse complement strand
GCCGCGGCCAACGCGTTCCTCGACGCGCTCGCGCAGTACCGCGCGGCCCGCAGCCTGCCCGCCGGTTCGCTGGCCTGGGGTCCCTGGGCCACCGACGGCATGCTCGGCGACGCCGGACGGGCGAAGCTGGAGCGGTCCGCGTTCGTCCCGTTCACCGCCGAAAGCGGTCTGGACCTGTTCGACGTCGCCGCCGCGCGGCCCGAACCGGTGCTGCTGCCGCTGCAACTCGACACCGCCGCGCTGGCCGCGCAATCCGGCTTGCCGCCGCTGTTCGCGTCGCTGGTGCGGGCCCCGGCTCGCCGTACCGCCGAAACGGCATCGGAAGAGCCCGCCGGCCCGCCGTTCGCCCAGCGGCTCGG
>NZ_JAAGNB010001552.1:0-4196 GCF_010550475.1 Amycolatopsis sp. SID8362 | reverse complement strand
AGGGTCAGCGCGACCGCGTCCGGGCCCGCGCGCCGGATGCGCACGCGCAGGGCGGCCGCGCCCGCCGCCGTCAGGGACAGGCCCGTCCAGGAGAACGGCAGGTGCGGGCCGTCGACGAAGCCGCCGAGGCCGAGCCCGTGCAGGGCGGCGTCGAGCAGCGCCGGGTGGAGGCCGTAATCCTCCGCCTCGTAACCCGCTGGCAACGCGACTTCGGCATACACCGTGTCGCCGTCGCGCCATGCGGCCCGCAGGCCCTGGAAGGCGGGGCCGTAACCGAAGCCCTGCTCGGCGGCGCGGTCGTAGAGGTCGTCCACGGCCACCGCGCCCGACGGCGGCCATTCGGTGAGGTCTTCCGCTTCCGGCGTCGCCGCGCTCACCTTGCCGGTGGCGTGCAGCGTCCAGGTGTCCGCATCGGACGGTCGTGAGTGGATGGTCACCCCGTGATCGGGACCGACCGTCACGCGCAGGGCGACCTCGCCGTGCGGGACGAGCGGCGCGCCCAGCGTCAGTTCCTCGACGACCGGGCAGCCCAGTTCCGTGCCCGCGCGCAACGCGAGTTCGGCGAACGCCGCGCCCGGCAGCAGCGGCGTGCCCAGCACCTCGTGCTCGGCCAGCCACGGGGTCGTCCGGGCCGACAGCGAGCCGGTGAACACCGTGCCGGCGTCCGGCAGCTCGACGGCGGCCCCCAGCAGCGGGTGCCCGGGCGCGGACTGCCCGAGCGCGGTCACGTCACCGGCGGCGGGACCGGCGTCGAGCCAGTACCGGCTGTGCTCGAAGGCGTAGCCCGGCAGCTCGGCCGGTGTCGACTCGGGGAACACGGCTGACCACCGCGGCGAGGTCCCGCTCCCGTGCAGTCGCGCGAGGGCGGTCATCGCGCTTCGCACTTCATCGTGGTCCCTGCGCAGCACGGGAATCGCACCGTCGACCATCGCGCTCAGGACGGCGTCCGGACCGATCTCGACGAACGTCCGCGCGTCCGTCGCCGCTACCGCGTCGGCGAACCGCACACACTCCCGGACCTGACGCACCCAATAGTCCGGTCCCCCTTCCACAGTGGACACCCACGGAATCACCGGCTCAGCCACGGTCAGCCCGTCAATCGCCGCCGCGAACTCCGCGAGCATCGGGTCCATCAACGCCGAGTGGAACGCGTGACTCGTGTTGAGACGCTTGGTCTTCGCAAACTTCGCCGCATACTCGGTCACTGCCGCTTCCTCACCGGAGAGCACCACAGCGTCCGGTCCATTCACCGCAGCCAAGGACACACCCTCGGGAAGCTCGATGTCCTCCTCGGACGCCTGAACTGCGATCATCACGCCACCTTCCGGCAGCGCCTGCATCAACCGACCTCGCGCGGCAACCAACGTCGCCGCGTCTTCGAGAGTGAGCGCCCCGGCAACGTGCGCCGCCGCGATCTCCCCGACCGAATGCCCCACGACGACGTCCGGCCGGATGCCCCACGACTCCAGCAGGCGGAACAGCGCCACTTCGAGCGCGAAGATGCCCTGCTGAGCGAGATCGGTGTCCGGTGCGCCCGACAGCTCCTTCACCCGCGGGTCCAAGTACGCGCAAGCGGCATCGAACGCCGCCGCGTACACCGGGAACGTCTCGTACAACTCCCGACCCATCCCGGCCCGCTGCGAACCCTGCCCGGTGAACAAGAACGCGACCTTGCCGCCAGCCGCCTGTCCGACGTGGACACCCGGCGCGGGCGTTCCCGCCGCCACGGCTTCGAGGCCGCGCACCAGCTCGGCCCGGTCCGCGCCAACGACCGCGGCCCGGTGGTCCAGCGACGCGCGTCCAGTGGCCAACGTCCGAGCCACGGCCCCGACCGGCTGTTCCGGTGCCGCGAGCAACCGTCGTGCCTGCTCACGAAGAGCCGACGGCGACTTCGCCGAGAGCACCCACGGCACAGCGGGCAGCTCGGCCGCGGCGACCTCGACGTCCGGTGCCTCTTCGATAACGACGTGGGCGTTGGTCCCGCTGATCCCGAACGAAGACACCCCGGCCCGCCGGACACGGCCGGAAGCGGGCCACGGAACGGAATCCGTGAGCAGCCGGACGTCACCGTCGGCCCACTCGACGTGCGGGGTCGGCTCGTCGACATGCAGCGTCTTCGGCAGCATCCCGTGCCGGAGCGCCTGCACCATCTTGATCACACCCGCGACCCCGGCGGCCGCCTGCGTGTGACCGAGGTTCGACTTGATCGACCCGAGCCACAGCGGCGCCGGGCGGTCCTGCCCGTACGTGGCCAGCACCGCCTGCGCCTCGATGGGGTCGCCGAGCCGGGTGCCCGTGCCGTGCGCCTCGACGGCGTCCACATCGGACGGTGTCAGCCCCGCGGTCGCCAGCGCCGCCCGGATCACGCGCTGCTGCGACGGCCCGTTCGGCGCGGTCAAGCCGTTGGACGCGCCATCGGAGTTGACCGCCGAGCCGCGGACCACGGCGAGCACGCGGTGCCCGTTGCGCCGGGCGTCGGACAGCCGTTCCAGGACGAGCACGCCGGAGCCTTCGCCCCACCCGGTCCCGTCGGCCGCGGCGGCGAACGACTTGCACCGCCCGTCGGCCGCGAGACCCCGCTGGCGGCTGAACTCGACGAACGTCGCCGGGGTCGCCATCACCGTGACACCGCCGGCCAGCGCCAGCGAACACTCACCCGACCGCAGCGCCTGCGCGGCCAGGTGCAGTGCCACCAGCGACGACGAACACGCCGTGTCGACCGTGACCGCCGGGCCTTCCAGCCCGAACGTGTAGGCGACGCGTCCGGAAAGGACACTGCCGGAGTTGCCGATCCCGAGGAAGCCCTCGACGTCCGCCGGTGCGGTCGTCAGCCGGGCGCCGTAGTCGTGGTACATCAGGCCCGCGAAGACGCCGGTCCGGCTGCCCCGCAACGCGTCCGGCGCGATGCCCGCGTGCTCGAACGCTTCCCACGACGTCTCCAGCAGCAACCGCTGCTGCGGGTCCATCGCCACGGCCTCGCGCGGCGAGATCCCGAACAGCGCCGCGTCGAATTCCGCCGCGTCGTAGAGGAATCCACCCTCGCGGGTGTAGGTCGTGCCCGTGCGCTCCGGGTCGGTGCTGTACTCGACGGTCCAGCCGCGGTCGGCCGGGAACTCCCCGATGCCGTCGCGGCCCTCCGCCACCAGTCGCCACAGGTCGTCCGGCGAGCTGACGCCACCGGGGTACCGGCAGCTCATGCCCACGATCGCGATCGGCTCGTCCGCGCGCACGACGGTCGCCGCGACCTCGGACACCGAGGTGCCCAGCAGCTCCGCGCCGAGGTGGGCGGCCAGCGCGTCCGCGCCGGGGTGGTCGAAGACGAGCGTCGACGACAGCCGGAGCCCGGTCGCCTCGGCGAGCCGGTTGCGCAGCTCGACCGCGGTCAGCGAGTCGAACCCGAGGTCGCTGAACGCGCGCGTGGCGTCCACACGGGTCCCCGGTTCGTGCCCGAGCACGGCCGCGGCTTCGGTCCGGACCAGGTCCAGCAGCAGCGTCTCGCGCTCGGCCGCGGGTGCGGCGGCCAGCCGGTCGCCGAACGACGACACCGGGCGGGTCCGCCGGGCCGGGGTGCGCACGAGGCCGCGCAGCAACGCCGGTACCGGACCACCGCGGAACGCGGCGAGGTCGAGCCGCACGGGCAGGCTCACCGCGCGGTCGGCCGCCAGAGCCGTGTCGAACAACGCGAGACCGTCCTCGACGGACAGTCCATTCCGGCCGTCGGCCATGCCGGTTTCCCAAGCACCCCAGGCCATCGAGGTGCCGGGCAGTCCCGCGGCCCGCCGGTGCTCGGCCAGTGCGTCCAGGTAGGCGTTGGCGGCAGCGTAGTTCGCCTGCCCGGCCGCGCCGAAAACGCCTGCCACCGAAGAGAACAGGACGAGGTGCGCGTCCGGGGCGAGTTCGTGCAGCAGCCAGGCCGCGTCCACCTTCGGCCGCAGCACGGCGTCGAAGCGTTCCGGCGTAAGCGAAGTGAGGACGCCGTCGTCGAGCACCCCGGCGGCGTGCACCACCGCGTCGAGGCCGGGCAACGTGGCGAGCAGCGCCGAAACGGCGTCGCGGTCGGTGAAGTCGCAGGCGACGACCTCGGCGCCCAGCTCGGTGAGGGCGGCCGCCCCGGGAGCGTCCGGACCGCGACGGCCGGCGACGACCACCCGGCCGACCCCGCGCTCGAGGAGGTGCCGGGCGAGCGCGGTGCCGAG
>NZ_JAAGNB010001504.1:0-674 GCF_010550475.1 Amycolatopsis sp. SID8362 | reverse complement strand
ATGCAGGCGCTGCCGGCCGGCGGCGCGATGGTGGCGCTGGCCGCGTCCGAGGACGAAGTGCGCCCCCTGCTGACCGACGGCGTCGCGATCGCCGCCGTCAACGGGCCGCGCTCGGTCGTCGTCTCCGGCGAAGAGCAGGCCGTGCTCGCGCTCGCCGGCCGGTTCGAGAAGACCAGGCGGCTGAACGTGTCGCACGCGTTCCACTCGCCGCTGATGGACCCGATGCTGGACGGGTTCCGCCGGGTCGTGGCCACCCTGCGGTTCGACGAGCCGCGGATCCCGGTCGCCACCGACGGCGACGTGACCAGCCCCGAGTACTGGGTCACCCACGTCCGCGACACCGTGCGGTTCGACGGCAGCGTGGCCACCCTGGCCGGCGCCGGGGTGTCGGCGTTCGTCGAGCTGGGCCCGGACGGCGTCCTCTCGGCGCTGACCGACGTCGAAGGCGCCGTCGTGGTGCCGCTGCTCCGCCGCGACCGCGGCGAGGAGGCGGCGCTGGTGACCGCGCTGGCGAAGCTGCACGTGTCCGGTGTGGACGTCGACTGGGCGCCGATGTTCGACGGCGCGCGGCGGGTCGCCCTGCCCACCTACGCCTTCCAGCACGAGCGCTTCTGGCCGGAAGCCGCGCCCGCCCCCGCGGCCGCGGACCCGGCCGACGCCGAGTTCTGGGCGGC
>NZ_JAAGNB010001458.1:0-220 GCF_010550475.1 Amycolatopsis sp. SID8362 | reverse complement strand
GCCAGCACCGGCTGCGCCCAGCCGGACTCGACCAGCAGCTGGGCCTCGGCCGTGCGGGCGAACCCGCCGACCAGCAGGGACGACTTGGTCGTGTGCGCGCGGTCCATCAGCACGTCGCGGACGTGCGGGTACGGCGCGTGCTGGTCGAGGTGCAGGTCGTCGCCGTCGTCCCAGACGACGAACAGGCCTGGGTCGTGCACCGGCGCGAACATCGCCGCGC
>NZ_JAAGNB010001406.1:0-516 GCF_010550475.1 Amycolatopsis sp. SID8362 | reverse complement strand
GTGCGGCGTCGAACAGGGCGAGGCCCTGCTCGGTGCTCAACGGCGGCATGCCGGAGCGCACCATCCGCTGGCGGTCGGCGTCGGTGAGGCCGCTGGTCATGCCGGTCGGCTCGGCCCAGGCGCCCCAGGCCAGGGACAGGCCGGGCAGGCCGAGCGCGCGGCGGTGCTGGGCCAGTGCGTCGAGGAAGGAGTTGGCGGCCGCGTAGTTGGCCTGGCCGGGCCCGCCGAACAGGCCGGAGACCGAGGAGAAGGTGACGAACGCGCTCAGCCCGTGGCCGCGGGTCAGCTCGTGCAGGTGCCACGCGGAGTCCGCTTTGGACCGCAGGACGGTGGCGAAGCGTTCGGGGGTGAGGGAACCGAGGACGCCGTCGTCGACGACACCCGCGGTGTGGATCACCGCGTCGAGCGGCACGCCGGCGACCAGTGCCTCGACGGCGGCGCGGTCCCCGAGGTCGCAGGCGGCGATTTCGACGCGGGCGCCGAGGCCGGACAGCTCGGCCACGAGCTCGGCGGCGC
>NZ_JAAGNB010001307.1:0-485 GCF_010550475.1 Amycolatopsis sp. SID8362 | reverse complement strand
CGCTGACCGGGAACCGCGTGTTCACCGGCTCGCTCGGCCTGCAGCTGTTGTGGGGACTGGGGATCTCCGGGATCTTCTTCTTCACGCCGTTGCTGCACCAGGAGTTCCTCGGGCTCGGGCCGGTCGGCGCCGGGTTGCCGCTGGTCCTGGTCGCGGTGGCGGTCATCGCCGCGACACCGCTGGTGCCGCGGGCGGTGGCCCGACATGGTCCACTTAGGACAGTGGCGGGCGGGCTCGCCGTGGTCGGGGCCGGGCTGCTGGCCCTCGCCGCGGTGAACCGGATCCCGGACGTCTGGCCGCGCGTGCCCGGCCTGGTCCTGATCGGCGCCGGCTCGGCCTTCACCGTCCCGATGACCTCGCACGCGCTGGACGTCGTGGCGGAGCGCCATTCCGGCACCGCGTCGGGATTGCTCACCGCGGCCCGGGAGCTGTCGAGCGCGCTCGGCGTCGCGCTGATCGGCGCGGTGCTGACGGCGGTGCGCGCG
>NZ_JAAGNB010001254.1:0-348 GCF_010550475.1 Amycolatopsis sp. SID8362 | reverse complement strand
CGGTGCTCCCGGCCGCCGAACGCGGCGAAACGATCGACGTCGACGAGCTGTACCCGACCCTGGCGGCGGCCGGGCTGGCCTACGGGCCGGCGTTCCGCGGCGTCCGCGCGGCCTGGCACGAGGGCGACGACCTGTGCGCGGACCTCGTGCTGCCCCAGGAAGCCGGCGACCCGGCGGGCTACCTGCTGCACCCGGCGCTGTTCGACGCCGCCCTGCACCTGGTGCCGTTCCTCGGGCTCGACCCGCGCCCGCGCGCCCGGCTGCCGTTCGTCTTCTCCGACGTCGGCCTGCACGCGGCCGGCGCGTCCACCCTGCGGCTGCGGCTCCGCCGGCTCGGCCCGGACACCG
>NZ_JAAGNB010001199.1:0-540 GCF_010550475.1 Amycolatopsis sp. SID8362 | reverse complement strand
CGCGCTGACCGGCGTGGTGGTCGGCTTCGGCTACCCGGCCGCGTTCGTCGCCGACGCCGCCGCGACCGCGTTGTGCGCGCTCGTCGTGCTGCTGAAGGTGCCCGAAACTCGGCCACCGGGCCCGCCGCGGGCCCGTGCCACCCGGCCGCCGCTGCGGTTCGACCGGCGGTTCGCCGTCTTCCTGCTCGCCACCCTCGCGGTCGGCTGCGTCTACGAACAGAGCGCGACGACCCTGCCGGTCGTCATGGTCGGCGCCGGGCTAACCGCCGGGGCGTTCGGCCTCGTGCAAGCCCTGAACGGGCTGCTCATCGCGGTCCTGCAGATCCCGCTGACCCGCTGGGCGCGGCGGCACCCGCGGCGACCCGTCCTGATGGCCAGTGCCCTGCTGATCGGGTGGGGCTTCGGGCTCAACCTGTTCGCCGAGGGGCTGTTCGGGTACGCCGTCGTCGCCCTGGTCTGGACGGTCGGGGAAATCCTGCAGATGCCCGTCGGCAACGCCGTGGCCGCGGACCGCGCGCCCGGCACGCAGCGCGGCCGGTA
>NZ_JAAGNB010001150.1:0-259 GCF_010550475.1 Amycolatopsis sp. SID8362 | reverse complement strand
GCGGGCGCGTGGCCGGCGCGGCCGCGCAACGCCGTGTGCAGGCCGTCCCACAGCGTGCCGTCGGACTTGTCCCGCGGGTCCGGGTCGACCAGCACCACGCCGATGATCGGGATGCGCTGGTCGGCGAGCTGCCGCGCGACGGTGTGCAGCCAGAGCGTGTTGGCGTGCCCGGCCTTGACGACCAGCACGGTCTCCTCGCCGAGGTGTTCCAGGTCGGTCCACGCCGTGCCGGGGGCGACCGTGCCGACGCCGATGCGGC
>NZ_JAAGNB010001098.1:0-376 GCF_010550475.1 Amycolatopsis sp. SID8362 | reverse complement strand
GGGGTCGTCCTGCACGCCGCGCACGCCACCACCCTGCGCGTCCGGTTGACGCCGGTCGGGGCGGAAGCCGTCGCGGTCGCGCTGGCCGACGCCGAAGGACGGCCGGTCGCCACGATCGACTCGCTGACCTTCCGGCCCGCCACCGCGGGCCAGGTCTCCGGCCCGGCCACGGTGAAGCGCGATTCCCTGTTCCGGGTGGACTGGACGCCGGTCACGCCCGAGGCCGCCGCCGCGGACCCGGTCCTCGTCACCGACGGGCTCGCCGCGCTGATCGCCGACGAGGACGCGACCCCCGCGGTCGTGGCCGTGCCGGTCGAGAGTGGCAGCGTCCTCGGCACCTCGACGCGGGCGCTGGACCTCGTCCAGGCCTGGCTGG
>NZ_JAAGNB010001050.1:0-215 GCF_010550475.1 Amycolatopsis sp. SID8362 | reverse complement strand
TCCACCGAGGCGAGCGCGTCCTGCGCCCGGCTCGGCAGGCCGCCGATCGCGTAGAGGCAGGTTTCGGTGGCCACCAGCCGGAACCGCGCCCGCGGGGTCGGCATCGGTGCCACCGGCACCCAGTGCGGGCGGGGGGCCGCGGGGTCCAGCACGTGGACGGCGTCGGTCGCGTGCTCGGCCGGGTCGGCGTCCCCGACCACGCCGCCGGCGACGTA
>NZ_JAAGNB010000949.1:0-697 GCF_010550475.1 Amycolatopsis sp. SID8362 | reverse complement strand
CGGCCCGCCGCGACGCCGAAGCGGGTCTGGGGTTCGCCCGCCGGATGCGCGCGAAGCTGGCCGGGCCCCGGGCGAGCGCGGCGGTGCTCACCGGCCTCCCGGCGCTGTGCCTGCTCCTCGGGCAGGCCATGGGCGCGGCCCCGCTGTCCGTCCTGACCGGGAGCACCCCGGGCCGGCTGCTGCTGGTCGCCGGCAGTGTCCTGCTCTGGGCGGGAACGGCGTGGTGCCGTGCGCTGACCGGAAAGGTGCGCATCCGATGAACGCCGCCGTGCTCGTACTCGTCGCCTCGGCCCTGTTCATCTGGCCGGACGACACGGCAGCGCGTCGCTTCGGCCGGCCTCACGAGCCCGCCCGGAAGTGGCCACGCTCGTTGGGTCCCATCGCGACGGCGGCGGGCGGCGTCTCGACGGCAGTGCTCGTCGGCGGCGTCGCCGGAGTGACGCTGGGCGCGATGGTGACCGCCACCGGCTGGTGGGCCATCCGCCGCGCCCGCCGTCCCCGCGCACCGACGACGGACATCGCGACCAGGCTCCGGCTCGCGGGAACACTCGACCTCCTCGCGGCCTGCCTGCGAGCGGGGCTGCCGGTTCCTTCGGCACTCGACGCCGTCGCCGGCACGGCGCCCCCGGCAGCGGCCGAGGCACTGCGCTCGACGGCCGGCCACCTGGCCCTCGGTTCGCGCCCGGAAGAGGCGTGG
>NZ_JAAGNB010000904.1:0-498 GCF_010550475.1 Amycolatopsis sp. SID8362 | reverse complement strand
TCGAGGCCTGCGACGCCGCCGACCGCGCCGACCTCGCCCGCGTGCTCGCGGCCGTCGATCCGGCGCACCCGCTCACCGCGGTGGTGCACACCGCGGGCGTCCTCGACGACGGCGTGCTCGGTTCGCTCACCCCGAAGCGCCTGCACACCGTGCTCGCGCCGAAGGTCGACGCGGCGTGGCACCTGCACGAGCTGACGGCCGGGCTCGACCTGACCGCGTTCGTGGTGTTCTCGTCGTTCTCCGGCATCGCGGGCTCGGCCGGGCAGGCGAACTACGCCGCCGCCAACGCCTTCCTCGACGCCCTCGCAGAGCACCGCCGCGGCCTCGGCCTCCCCGGCCTGTCGCTGGCCTGGGGCAGCTGGGCCCAGCAGGACGGCATGATGGCCACCCTGACCGCCGCCGAGCTGCGCCGGATGTCCCGCGGCGGGGCGATCCCGCTGTCCCCGGAACAGGGCCTGGCGCTGTTCGACGCCGCGCCCCGGCTCGGGCACGCCGTGC
>NZ_JAAGNB010000817.1:0-239 GCF_010550475.1 Amycolatopsis sp. SID8362 | reverse complement strand
CTCCGCGCCACAGCGCGAGCGCGTCGTCGAAGAGCGCGGCCGCGGTGACGTCGCCGGCCGCGGCGCGGGCGAGGGACACCTTCTCCCGGAACCGGTGCAGGTCCAGCGCGTCCAGGTCGACGCGCAGCAGGTAGCCGTGCGCGGTGCGCTCGATCGCGCACCCCGCGGCGCGCAGCCGGGAGACGTAGCTCCGGACCGTCGCGGCCGCCCGATGCGGCGGGTGCTCGCCCCAGACGCGC
>NZ_JAAGNB010000727.1:0-408 GCF_010550475.1 Amycolatopsis sp. SID8362 | reverse complement strand
CGCCCGCCGGGTCGCGATCACCTCGTCCTCGTCGGACGGCGCTCCGGCGACCTCGAACCGCGCCGACACCAGCTGGTCGAGTAGGCGGAGCGCACCGAGCCGGACGTCTGGCGGAGCCACCTGGACCGCCTGGCGCGCGATCGCCGTGGCTTCGTCCAGATCGGCCGGTGCGTGGCCGCGGTCGAAGCGGACCAGCAGGTCCGTGGTGAGCCCGGTCAGATCGCGGAACCGCCCGCCGCCCCGGACGGCGACGAGCCGCCGTCCGGCCGCGATGGCCTCGTCCAGGTCCGGCGCGGCGCCGGACCGCTCGAACCGGCTGCGGAGGGCGTCGGCGAGCGTGGTCAGGAACTTGCTCTCCTGGGGCTGGCCGGCCCCGTCCCGGACGGCGAGGCGCGCCGCGGCCACGGC
>NZ_JAAGNB010000668.1:0-317 GCF_010550475.1 Amycolatopsis sp. SID8362 | reverse complement strand
GCCGGCGGGCCGACCGGGTCCGCGCTCGCCGTGGAGCTCGGCGCGGCGGGGCTGGCCGCGGAGCTGGTCCCGATCGGCGGCGAAACCCGCCGGACGACCACCGTGCTGTCCGCTGTGGACGGTTCGGTCACCCTCTTCAACGAGCCGGGCCCGGCGGTGACCGCGATGGAGTGGGCGCTGCTGACCGAGCGCGTCCGCCGCCGGGATCCCGAGGTGCTGGTCTGCTCCGGCAGCCTGCCGCCCGGGGCGCCGCCCGACGGCTACGCGCGGCTGATCGAGGGCCGGAAGTCCGTTTTGGACACTTCCGGCCCCGCCCT
>NZ_JAAGNB010000617.1:0-369 GCF_010550475.1 Amycolatopsis sp. SID8362 | reverse complement strand
CCTCGGCGAGAACGGCCACTGGTTCGACGACCCCGACCTGGCCGACCGCGCCGACGGCAACTGCGTCTGCACGACCGACTGACCCCGGCTCACGACCGGCGGCGCCGCTTTCCCGCGCCACCGCCGGTCCGCCGGGCCGGCTTCGGCGGCGCCGGCTTCCGCACGGGGCGCTTGCGCTCCGCCGGCGCCTGCTGGCGGCCGCGCGTGCTGTTGACCGTGCGGCCGCGGACGATGCCGATGAACTGCTCCATCAGGTCCGTCGTCTCGTCCTCCAGCCACGACAGCGCGACGCTCGACTGCGGCGCGTCCCCGACCGGCCGGTAGGTCAGGTCGCGGCGGTGGTGCAGGCGGGCCAGCGACTGCGGGACG
>NZ_JAAGNB010000481.1:0-629 GCF_010550475.1 Amycolatopsis sp. SID8362 | reverse complement strand
GCCGCCGCGACCTGCTGCTCGTCAGCCGCTCCGGCACCGCGGACCCCGCGCTGCTCGACGACCTCGCGGGCCTCGGCGCCCGCGTCGAGGTGGCGGCCTGCGACGTCGGCGACCGCACCGCACTCGCCCGGCTCCTCGACGGCCGCGAGATCACCACCGTCGTCCACGCCGCCGGGGTCCTCGACGACGGCACCCTCGCCGCGCTCACCCCCGAACGCTTCGAGAACGTCCTGCGCGCCAAGGCCGACAGCGCCTGGTACCTCAGTGAACTGACCACGCCCGGCACCGAGCTGATCCTCTTCTCGTCGGTCGTCGGCACTTTCGGCGGGGCCGGGCAGGCGAACTACGCCGCCGCAAACGCTTTCCTCGACGCGCTCGCCCGCCGCCGCCCGCACACCGTGTCCCTCGGCTGGGGCCCGTGGGAATCCCGCAGTGGCATGACGTCGACGTTGTCCGAAGTGGACCTCCGGCGGCTCGCGGAGGCGGGGATGCCGCCGGTCACCGTCGAAACCGGGCTCGCCCTGTTCGACGCCGCCCGCGGCGCCGGCGAGCCCGCGCTCCTCCCGCTGCCGCTCGACCTCGCGGCCGTCCGGCGGCAGCCGGAGATCCCGCACGTCCTGCGCGGCCTG
>NZ_JAAGNB010000432.1:0-267 GCF_010550475.1 Amycolatopsis sp. SID8362 | reverse complement strand
GCCCCCGCGAGCCCAGCCGCCCAGCACCAGCGCCCATTCCCGGTAGTAGGCGAAGCCGTACCGGTCGCACAGCGCGTGCAGTTCGGTGACGGCCGTCCACAGCGCCGGCCGGTCGTCGCGCATCTGGTGGGTGACGCCGGCGTAGGCCAGCGCGATGGTCAGGCTGTACGGGTGCCCGGCCGCGCGGGCGCGCTCGACGGCTTCGGCGCTGCTAGCCACCGCGGCGGCGTCGTGGCCGAGCAGCCAGTGGGCGTGCGCCGCCCAGGC
>NZ_JAAGNB010000378.1:0-9176 GCF_010550475.1 Amycolatopsis sp. SID8362 | reverse complement strand
GAGCCCGCTGCTCGCCGAGCTGGCGCCGTCCGCGGAGCCGCCCGTCGTCCTCGAATTCACCGCCGCCGGCGTGCTGAACCTCGTCCGCGAGCACGTCGCCGCGGTGCTGGGGCACGCTTCCGCCGCGGCGGTCGACCGCGACCGCGCGTTCACCGACCTCGGCTTCACGTCGTTGTCGGCGGTCGAACTCCGCAACCGGCTGCGCGCCGCCACCGGTCTCGACCTGCCCGCCACCCTGACCTACGACCACCCCGACCCGGCCACGCTCGCCCGGCACTTGCACGGCCTGCTCGCCGGTTTGGCCCCCGGCCCGGACACGACGGCGGCCGGCACCGCGGGCGACGACGAGCCGATCGCAATCGTGGCGATGGCGTGCCGGTTCCCGGGCGAAGTCGGGTCGCCGGAAGACCTCTGGGACCTCGTCGCGCGCGGTGCCGACGCGCTGTCCGCCCCGCCCGCCGACCGCGGCTGGCCGGACGACCTCGCCGCCGTCCGGCCGGGCGGATTCCTCAGCGGGGCAACGGAATTCGACGCCGGACTCTTCGGCATCTCGCCCCGCGAGGCCCTCGCCATGGACCCGCAGCAGCGGCTGCTGCTGGAAACGTCGTGGGAGCTGTTCGAACGCGCCGGCCTCGACCCGCGTTCGCTGCGCGGCGAACGGATCGGCGTCTTCGCCGGCACCAACGGCCAGGACTACCCGGCCCTGCTGACCGACGCGGGCGACGAGGTCGCGGGCTACGTCGGCACGGGCAACGCGGCGGCGGTCGTCTCCGGCCGGATCGCCTACGCCTTCGGACTGGAGGGCCCGGCGGTCACCGTGGACACGGCGTGCTCGTCGTCGCTGGTCGCGGTGCACTGGGCGAGGCAGGCGCTGCGGGCGGGTGAGTGCTCGATGGCCATCGCGGGCGGCGTCACGGTGATGTCGACGCCGGGCGCTTTCGTGGAGTTCGACCGGCAAGGCGGGCTCGCCCCGGACGGCCGCATCAAGGCGTTCGCCGACGGCGCGGACGGCACCGGCTGGGGCGAAGGCGTCGGCCTGCTGCTGGTGGAGCGGTTGTCGGACGCGCGGCGCAACGGTCACGAGATCTTGGCCGTGGTGCGGGGTTCGGCGGTGAACTCGGATGGCGCGTCGAACGGCTTGACCGCGCCGAACGGTCCTTCGCAGCAACGCGTGATCCGTGCCGCTCTCGCGGACGCCGGGCTTTCTCCGTCCGAAGTGGACGCCGTGGAGGCGCACGGGACCGGGACGAAGCTGGGCGACCCGATCGAAGCGCAGGCGCTGCTGGCGACTTACGGCGCGGAGCGCGACGAGCCGCTGTGGCTGGGTTCGGTGAAGTCGAACCTGGGGCACACGCAGGCCGCCGCGGGGGTCGCCGGGATCATCAAGATGGTCATGGCGATGCGTGCCGGCGTGCTGCCGCAGACGTTGCACGTCGACGCGCCATCGTCCCATGTGGACTGGACGTCCGGCGCGGTGGAACTGCTGACCGAGGCGCGGAAGTGGCCGTCGGACCGGCCGCGGCGGGCGGGTGTCTCGTCGTTCGGGATCTCGGGGACGAACGCGCACACGATCCTCGAGCAGGCACCCGAGGAGGCGGTCGTCCACGACACCGCGCCGGTCGGGGTGCTGCCGGTGGTGGTTTCGGCGCGGACCGAGGAAGGTGTGCGCGCCCAGGCCCGCCGGTTGCTCGCCGCCGACCGCGGTGCGCTGCCGGACGTGGCTTTTTCGTTGGCGACGGGCCGTGCGGCGTTGTCGCGGCGGGCAGCCGTGCTCGCCGCGGACGACGCCGAGCTGGTCCGCGGGCTGACCGCGTTGGCGGATGGTGTGTCGGATCCTTCCGTCGTGCGCGGGGACGCCGTACCGGGTCCGCTCGCTGTGTTGTTCACCGGTCAAGGCGCGCAGCGGGTCGGGGTGGGGCAGGGTTTGTACGACCGCTTCCCGGTCTACGCCACGGCTTTCGACGAGGTCCTCACGCACTTCACCCCCCGTCTCCGCGATGCCCTCACCGATCCCGAGTTGCTGGATCGCACCGAGTTCACCCAGCCCGCGTTGTTCGCGGTCGAGGTCGCTCTTTACCGCCTGGTCGAGTCCTTCGGCGTTCGCCCCGATTTCGTGGCGGGGCACTCGATCGGCGAGATCTCGGCGGCGCACGTGGCCGGGGCACTGTCCCTTGAGGACGCTTGCCGGCTGGTTTCCGCGCGTGCCTCCCTCATGCAAGCGCTGCCCACTGGTGGCGCGATGGTCTCGATCGCCGCCCCCGAGTCGGCCATCAGCCTCACCGACGGCGTTTCGATCGCCGCGGTGAACGGCCCGGAGTCGGTGGTGATCTCCGGCGACGAGTCCGAGGTCCTGGCGATCGCGGCGCAGTTCCCGAAGACAAAGCGCCTGACCGTCAGCCATGCCTTCCACTCGCCGCTGATGGATCCGATGCTGGAGGAGTTCCGTGCGGTCGCCGAGTCTTTGGAGCATCGCTCCGCGACGATTCCGGTGATCTCGAATGTGAGCGGTGCTCTCGCCGAGCCGTTCACGGCGGACTACTGGGTGCGGCACGTGCGGGAGGCGGTCCGGTTCGCGGATGGGGTCTCGACGTTGGCGGCCGCCGGGGTCGGGGTGTTCTTGGAGCTGGGGCCGGACGGGGTGCTCAGCGCGATGGTGCCGGGCACGGCCGTGGCGGTGCTGCGGCGGGATCGCGAGGAAGCACGGACGTTCTTCACCGCCTTGGCGGGGCTGCACACCGCCGGCGTGCCGGTGGACTGGACGGCGCTGCCCGGGCACCGGATTCCCTTGCCCACGTACGCGTTCCAGCGCGAACGGTTCTGGCCCGCTCCGGCCCCGCGCCCCATCGGCGGCGAAGTCGACGCCCAGTTCTGGGCGGCGGTCGACCGCGCGGACGCGGCTAGCTTGTCGGCCGGGACCGGGGTGCCGGAACCGGACGTGGCGAAGGTGCTGCCGGCACTGGCGTCGTGGCGCCGGGAGCGGACCGAGACGGCGGTGACGGACTCCTGGCGCTACCGGGTGACGTGGGTCCCGATCGCGGACCCGGCCCCGGGTGCTCCAGGCGCGGCTCCGGCGACCGTGAATCGCCACGCGGCGACCTCCGGCGCGGCCACCGATCGCCACGCGGCGGCCTCTGGTGCGGATGCGGATCGCCTCGGGGTCGCGTCCGGTGCGACCCCGGTGACTGCCGATCGTCCCGCCGGGGGTGCGGCCGCGGATCGCCACCTGGCCACCTCCCGTGCGGCTGCGGATCGCCACGCGGGGACCTCCGGTGCGGATGCGGATCGCCTCGGGGTCGCGTCCGTTGCGACCCCGGCGGCTGCCAATCGTCCCGTGAGCGCGCCCGGTGCGGCCGCGGATCGTTTCGGTGCGACCCCGGCGGCGCCCGGCCGTCACGTGGCCGTCGCCGCTCCCGGCGCTGCACGGCGCTGGGCGGACGCCCTCGGCATCCCCGTAGTCGCCCCCCAGGAAACCGCGGCAGCCGACAGCGTGGTCCTGATCGCGGCCCCAGGCGACAACGCCCTCACCACCGCCATGACCCTGGCCCGGTCCGACCTCACCACCCCGTTGTGGTGCGTAACCCTCGGCGCAGTCGAAACCCCCACCGACGCCACCCCCGGCGACCCCGCCCTGGCCGCCCTCTGGGGCTTCGGGCGCGCACTGGCCCTGGAGACCCCCGACCGCTGGGGCGGCCTGGTCGACGTCCCCACCGACCCCGACGAACAGCAACTCGCCCGGCTACAAGCCATCCTGAACGGCTCCACCGGCGAGGACCAGCTCGCCCTCCGCCCCTCGGGCGTCTTCGCCCGCCGCCTGGTCCGCGCCCCGCAGCCCACCCCGTCGTGGACGCCCCGCGGGACCGTCCTCATCACCGGCGGCACCGGCGCGCTGGGCACCGCCGTGGCGCGCTGGGCCGCCCAGGCCGGGGCCGAACACCTGGTCCTCCTCAGCCGGAGCGGTCTCGCCGCGCCCGGTGCCGAAGCGCTCGCCGACGAGCTGGGCGCGACCGTCCTGGCCTGCGACGTCGGCAACCGCGCCGAACTCGCCCGGACTCTCGAGCAGCTCCCGAAGATCACCGCCGTCGTGCACGCGGCCGGGGCGAGTCAGGCCACCGCCTTCTCGGACCTCGACGACGCCGAGTTCCACCGGATCCGGGAAGCCAAGGTCGCCGGCGCCCGGCACCTCGACGAACTCCTCGGCGACGACCTCGAAGCCTTCGTCCTCTTCTCCTCCATCGCCGGGGTCTGGGGCAGCGGCGGCCAGACCGCCTACGCCGCCGCCAACGCCGAACTCGATGCCCTCGCGAACCTGCGCCGGGCCAAGAACCGGGTGGCCACCTCCATCGCCTGGGGCCCCTGGGCCGAGGGCGGGATGGCCGCCGACCCCGCCGCGCGGGAGCACCTCCGGCGGCGTGGCCTGGTGGCCCTCCCGCCGGACAAAGCGATCGCCGCGCTGCGGCGGGCCGGGGACGAGAACGTCGTCGTCGCGGACGTCGACTGGGCGAAGTTCGTCCCGGCGTTCACCGCCACGCGCCCGAGCCGGCTGCTCGCCGAGCTGCCCGAGGCGCGGGTCGACGAGCCGCAAGCGGTTGCCGGCCAGGGGGAGGGGTTCCGGGCGAAACTCGCCGGGCTCGCGCCGGCCGAGCAGCTCGCCGAACTCGTCGGTCTGATCCGGGCCGAGGCCGCGCACGTCCTCGGCCACGCCACCACCGACGCCGTGGATCCCAAGCGGGCCTTCACCGAGCTTGGGTTCGACTCGCTCACCGCCGTCGAACTGCGGGGCAGGCTCGCCGCGGCGACCGGCCTCGAGCTGCCCGCCACGCTCGTCTTCAACCACCCCAACGCGACCGCGCTCGCCGAGCACCTGCGCGCGGAGCTGGGCGACGGCACCCCGAGCGTGCTGGCCGAGCTCGAGCGGCTGGAGACGGCGCTGGCCGGCGGCGAACCCGACCGGCTGACGCGCGGCGAGCTGACCGTCCGGCTGCAGGCACTGCTGAGCCGGTACGCCGAACCGGCGGCCGTCCCGGCGAGCGGTCTCGAATTCGCCGACGACGACGCGCTTCTCGAATTCATCAACAATGACCTCGGGAAATTGTAGAAGCAATTCTTTGGAGGAAAACCCGTCCCCGGCAAGGGGGCGGGTTTTCCCTGTGTAGGGGCCCCTTTAAGGGGCATCATTAGGGGTTGTAGGGCCAAAAAAGGTCCCATAGCCTGCAGATTGATCCCCGGGGTTCCGCAGTTCGCTGGAGAAAAGGCTGGTGGCACTTACATGGCCGACGAGGAGACGCTGCGCGAGCACCTCAGGTGGGTCACGACCAACCTGCACCAGACGCGCCAGCGGCTGCAGGCGGTCGAGGACGCCGAGCAGGAGCCGATCGCGATCGTCGGCATGGGGTGCCGGCTGCCCGGGGGTGTCCGGTCGCCGCAGGACCTGTGGGACCTGGTCGCCGCGGGCACCGACGCCGTCACCGGGTTCCCGGAAAACCGCGGCTGGGACCTCGACGCGCTCCGCGACCCCGACCCCGACCGGCCCGGCACCTCGCACACCGCGTCCGGCGGGTTCCTGCACGACGTCGCCGACTTCGACGCCGGGTTCTTCGGCATCTCCCCGCGCGAAGCCCTCGCCATGGACGCCCAGCAGCGCCTGCTGCTCGAGACGACCTGGGAGGCCATCGAACGCGCCCGCATCGACCCCGCTTCACTGGCCGGCTCGGAAACCGGCGTCTTCGTCGGCAACACCGGCCAGGACTACGCGAACCTCATGCGCGGCGCCGGCGACGCCGTCGAAGGGCACCTGCTGACCGGCACCGCCACCGCCGTCGTCTCCGGGCGGCTCGCCTACTTCCTCGGCCTCACCGGCGCCGCCGTCACGGTCGACACCGCGTGCTCGTCCTCGCTCGTCGCGCTGCACTGGGCGTGCCACGCCCTCCGTCGCCGCGAGTGCTCGCTCGCCCTCGCCGGCGGGGTGACCGTGCTGTCCACGCCGGCGGCGTTCGTCGCGTTCAGCCGTCAGCGCGGCCTCGCCGCCGACGGCCGCTGCAAGTCCTTCGCCGAGGCCGCCGACGGCACCGGCTGGGGCGAGGGCGCCGGCATGCTGGTGCTGGAACGCCTGTCCGACGCGCAGCGCAACGGCCACCCCGTGCTCGCCGTCGTCCGCGGCTCGGCGGTCAACCAGGACGGCGCGTCCAACGGCTTGACCGCGCCCAACGGCCCCGCGCAGGAACGCGTGATCACCGAGGCGCTGGCGAGCGCGCGGTTGTCGGCGAAGCAGGTCGACGCGGTCGAGGCGCACGGCACCGGCACGACCCTCGGCGACCCGATCGAGGCACAGGCCCTGCTGGCCACCTACGGCCGCGCCCGCGGCGGCGACGACCCGCTGTTCCTCGGCTCGCTGAAGTCGAACGTCGGTCACACGCAGGGCGCCGCGGGCGTCGCCGGCGTGATCAAGATGGTCATGGCGATGCGCAACGGCGTCCTCCCGCGGACCCTGCACGTCGACGCCCCGACGTCGCACGTCGACTGGGCGTCCGGCGGCGTGCGACTGCTCACCGAGGCCCGGCCGTGGCCGGAGACCGGCGAGCCGCGCCGCGCGGGCGTGTCCGCGTTCGGCATGAGCGGCACCAACGCGCACGCGATCCTCGAAGCCGCCCCGGCCACCGAGGAGCCGGAAGCCGTCGCGGCCGGGCCGGTGCCGTGGGTGCTGTCCGCGCGGACCGCCGAGGCGCTCCAGGCGCAAGCCGCCGCACTGGCCGCGCACGACCACGCCAATGCCGCCGACATCGGGTTTTCGCTGGTCACGACCCGCACGGCGTTCCCGCACCGCGCGGTCGTCGTCGGCGACCTCCACGCCGGCCTGACCGCGCTCGCCGAGGGCGCTCCCGCGGCGAACGTCGTTACCGGGGAAGCCGTCGCGTCGGGCAAGGTCGCATTGGTCTTCCCGGGGCAGGGTTCGCAGTGGGCGGGGATGGCCCTCGAATTGGCGGAGTCTTCGCCAGCCTTCGCCGCCCGGCTGGACGAGTGCGGCTCGGCGCTGGAGTCCTTTGTGGACTGGCGACTCCGCGACGCGCTTGCCGACGCGGAAGCGCTGACCCGTGTGGACGTCGTGCAACCAGCGTTGTTCGCCGTGATGGTCTCGCTGGCCGAGCTGTGGCGTTCGTTCGGGGTGGTGCCGGACGCGGTGGTCGGTCACTCGCAGGGTGAGATCGCGGCCGCGGTTGTGTCGGGTGCGCTGTCCCTTGAGGACGGTGCGCGGGTGGTTGCCCTGCGCAGCAAGGCGATCCTCGCGCTGGCCGGTGGTGGCGGGATGGTGTCCGTCGCCGCCTCTGTGGAAACCGTGGAACAGCGGCTGATCGACGGGGTTTCGGTCGCGGCGGTCAACGGTCCCACGGCGGTCGTGGTCTCGGGCGTGCCCGAAGCCCTGGACGAGTTCATGGCCGCCTGCCGCGCGGACGACATCCGCGTCAAGCGGGTCCCGGTGGATTACGCGTCGCATTCGCCGCAGGTCGAGCAGCTCCGTGACGAGCTGCGCGAGGTGCTGGCCCCGATCGCGCCCCGTGAGGGAGACATCGCGTTCATCTCGACTGTGACCGGCGAGTGGAACGAGACCGTCGACGCCGAGTACTGGTACACGAACCTGCGCAGCACCGTCCGTCTCGACACCGCGATCGAGCGGCTCAAGAGCGAGGGTTTCGGCACGTTCATCGAGGCGTCCCCACACCCGGTGCTGACCATGGCGCTCGGGGACGACGTAATCGCGCTGGGAAGTCTCCGCCGTGACGACGGCGGGCTGACACGCTTCCGCGCCGCGCTCGCCGAAGCGTACGTCCACGGCGTCGCCGTCGACTGGACCCCGGCCTTCCCCGGCGCCCGCACGACCGACCTCCCCACCTACGCCTTCCAGCGCGAACGCTTCTGGCCCGACGTCGTCGCGGACCCGGGCGACGCGGGCGCCCTCGGCCTCAGCGCCACCGGGCACCCGTTGCTCGGCGCGGCCGTGGCGCTGGCCGCCGGCGACGGGCTCGTCCTCACCGGCCGCGTGTCCCCGCAGGCCCAGCCGTGGCTCGCCGACCACGCCGTGCACGGCACGATCCTGTTGCCCGGCACGGCTTTCGTCGAACTCGCCGTCCAGGCCGGTGACCGCGCCGGCTGCGGCACCGTCGAAGAACTCACCCTCGAAACCCCGCTCACCCTGGAGCCGCGCGACACCCGCGCGCTGCAGGTCTGGGTCGGCGCGGCCGACAAGACCGGACGGCGCGCCGTCGAGGTGCACTCGCGGCGCGACGAGGACGACCCCTGGATCCGGCACGCCGCCGGCGTTCTCGCACCCGCTACGCTCGAAGCCGGGTTCACCCTGGACTCCTGGCCGCCCGAGGGCGCGGCCAGGATCGACCTCGACGGGTTCTACGACGGCCTCCGCGCCGTCGCCGGCTACGGCTACGGACCCGCCTTCCAAGGCCTGCGGTCGGCGTGGCGCCGCGGCGACGAGATCTTCGCCGAGGTCGACCTGCCCGACACGCCGGACACGGCCCGCTTCGGCCTCCACCCGGCCCTGCTGGACACCGCACTGCACCCGCTGGCGCTCGTGTCCACAGAGGACGGGCAGGCCCGGCTTCCGTTCGCCTGGACGAGGTTCGCCCTGCACGCCACCGGCGCGTCCGCGCTGCGTGTCCGGCTGACCCGGCTCGGCACCGACGAGATCGCGGTCGAGGTCGCCGACCCGGCGGGCGCCCCCGTCGCGTCCGCGGCGTCGCTGGCCTTCCGCCCGTTGCCCACCGGTGGTCTGGACCGTTCCGTCGACGATCTGTACGTCGTCGGCTGGACCGAAGTTTCGGAAACCGGCGGCACCGACGCCGTCTTCGAGCCGCTCACCGGTGCGCCGGTCCACCGCGTGCTCGGCCTCGTCCAGGACTGGCTCGCCACCGAGCGCGCCGAGGTGCTCGTCTTCGTCACCAGCGGCGCGGTCGCGGTCCACGACGGTGAAGCGCCCGACCCGGACCTCGCCGCCGCGTGGGGCTTGGTGCGCTCGGCGCAGGCGGAGCACCCGGGCCGGTTCGCGCTGCTGGACACCGACGACCCGGACCACCCGGTCGTCCCGCCGGAGCCGCAGTCGGCCGTCCGTGACGGCCGCGTGTTCGTGCCCCGGCTCGCCCGCGCCACCGCCACCGGCGAGACGCCGGACT
>NZ_JAAGNB010000278.1:0-1541 GCF_010550475.1 Amycolatopsis sp. SID8362 | reverse complement strand
CATCGGCGCCATCAGCGGCGAGTGGAACGCGTGGCTGGTGGCGAGTTCGCTGGTCTTGCGGCCCTTCTCCGCCCACGCGGCGGCAACGGCCGTGACGGCTTCGGCCGGGCCGGAGAGCACCACCGCGCCGGGCCCGTTGACGGCGCCGATCGCGACGTCGTCGGGCAGCGTCGGGGCGATTTCGCCCTCGCCCGCCTCGACCGCGATCATCACGCCGCCCGCGGGCAGGGCCTGCATCAGCCGGCCGCGGGCGGTGACCAGCGTGGCCGCGTCGGCCAGCGAGAGGACGCCGGCGACGTGCGCGGCCGCGATCTCGCCGATCGAGTGCCCGAGCAGGAAGTCCGGCCGCACGCCCCAGGCTTCGAGGAGCCGGAAGAGCGAGACCTCGACGGCGAACAGCGCGGGCTGGGTGAACTCGGTTTCGTCCAGGCGGTCGCCGTCGAACACCGCGCCGCGCACCGCGGGGTCCAGCTCGGCCAGCGCGGCGTCGAGGGCCGCGGCGAACACCGGGTAGGCCTGGTGCAGCTCGGTCGCCATGCCCGCGTACTGGGCACCCTGGCCGGAGAAGAGGAACGCGGTCTTGCCCGGCGCCGCGGTGTCCGTGACGGCAGTGGCGAGGTCGGCCAGCCCGGCCAGGAGCTCCTCGCGGTCACGGCCGAGCACGACGGCCCGGTGCGGGTGCCGCGCGCGGGTCGTGGTGGTGAACGCGGCGTCCACAAGCGACACGTCGTCGAGGTGGTCCGAAAGCGCTTGCGCCTGGGCGGCCAGCGCGTCCTGCGTGCGGGCCGAGATCAGCAGCGGCAGCACCGGCGGCGTGGTCCGCTCGCCCGCGTCGGTCTCCTCCGGCAGCTCCAGGACCACGTGCGTGTTGGTGCCGCTGACCCCGAACGACGACACGCCGGCCCGCCGCGGCCGCCCGGTTTCCGGCCACGGCCGGGCCTCGGTGAGCAGCTCGACGTCGCCCGCGGTCCAGTCGACCCGCGGGTTCGGCTCGTCGACGTGCAGCGTCTTCGGCAGCACGCCGTGCCGCATCGCCTGCACCATCTTGATCACGCCGCCGACGCCGGCCGCGGCCTGGCTGTGCCCGATGTTCGACTTCAGCGACCCGAGGTAGAGCGGCTCCGCGCGGTCCTGGCCGTAGGTGGCGAGCACCGCCTGCGCTTCGATCGGGTCGCCGAGCACGGTGCCGGTGCCGTGCGCCTCCACGGCGTCCACTTCGGACGGCGAGAGCCCGGCGGCGGCCAGCGCGTCGAGGATGACCCCCTGCTGGGCCGGGCCGTTGGGCGCGGTGAGGCCGTTGGACGCGCCGTCCTGGTTGACCGCGGTCCCGCGGACCACGGCCAGCACCGGGTGGCCGAGGCGCCGGGCGTCGGAAAGCCGTTCCACCAGCAGCATCCCGGCGCCCTCGCCCCAGCTGGTGCCGTCGGCGGCCGCGGCGAAGGACTTGCACCGGCCGTCCGGGGCGAGCCCGCGGGCCCGGCTGAACTCGATGAACGCCGTCGGCGTCGACATCACGGTCACGCCGCCGGCCAGCGCCAGCG
>NZ_JAAGNB010000223.1:0-802 GCF_010550475.1 Amycolatopsis sp. SID8362 | reverse complement strand
CGTGGCCGACGGGGCGGCCGCGGCGGGGCCCGCCTTCGACGTCCCGATCACGACCGGCCGTGCGCAGCGGTTCACACAGACCGTCGAGTACCGGGCCAAGCCCGCGGCCGCGACGGCTCGCGCGGACGGGCGGTGCGACGCGGTGTCCGCGGTGTCCGGCCGTCACGACGCCTTCCGGTGCACCAGCGGCGGCACCACCTACGACCCGTGCTTCGCCGGGCCGGGGCCGCGGGTCGTCTGCCCGACATCGGTGACCGGGGCGGTGCTGCTGACCTACGCCGGCGGCCTGCCGTCGCCGCCGCAGGCCGGTGGGACCGGCGATCCGTTCCTGCTCGCTCTCGCGGACGGCTTGCAGTGCCTCGCCGTCGCGAGTGGCGGGTACCGGTGCGGCGACGGCGAGGCCCATGACGTGGACACGTCGAGTCCGATGTGGACGGTTGACGGCCGGACCGTCGTGAAGGCCTACGCCTAGGCGAGGGTGATCTTGCCGCCGGTGACCGTGACCGCCTTCTTCGCCAGCGGCTGGGATGCCGGGCCGTTGGCGACCGAGCCGTCGGCGATCTTGAACTTGCTGCCGTGGCAGGGGCAGTTGATCGTGCCGTCCGCGACCGTGTCCACGGTGCAGCCCTGGTGCGTGCAGACGGCGGAGAAGGCCGCGAAGGTGCCCGCCACCGGCTGGGTCACCACCACCTGCCGGTCCGCGAACACCTTGCCGCCGCCGACGGGGATGTCGGCGGCCGCGCCGAGTTCGGTTCCGCCGGCCGCCGGGGGCTGGGCGGCCGAGGGCGGCGGGGCCGGGGTG
>NZ_JAAGNB010000176.1:0-219 GCF_010550475.1 Amycolatopsis sp. SID8362 | reverse complement strand
CGTGGATCGGCGCCATCTCCGAGGACTACCCGGGCAGCCTCCTCGACCTGCGCCACCGCGTCGGCGGCGACCCGCCGGAGCCCGAGCGCATGCTGTCGCTGGCCGAAGCGGCAGGCTTCCCGCTGCCCTCTGACGACCACGGCGCCCTGGCGCTGCGGCGCCCGCTGCCGGACACCGTCCGGCTGACCGGCGGCGGCCCGTACGTCGTGGTGCACCCGG
>NZ_JAAGNB010000045.1:0-7184 GCF_010550475.1 Amycolatopsis sp. SID8362 | reverse complement strand
CCCTCGTGTTCGACCACCCGACCCCGGCCGTGCTCGCCGCGCACCTCGCCGGCCGGACGGACCGGACCGCCGTCACGCGCCCGGCCGAGGCCGACGAGCCGATCGCGATCGTCGCGATGAGCTGCCGGTACCCGGGCGGGGTCGCCTCCCCGGACGACCTCTGGCGATTGGTCGCCGAGGGCCGCGACGCCGTTTCGGTGTTCCCCGCGGACCGCGGCTGGCCCGGCGACCTCTTCGACGACGACCCCGCGCACGGCGGCACGTCCTACGCCCGCGAAGGCGGATTCCTTTACGACGCCGCCGAATTCGACGCGGAGTTCTTCGGCATGTCCCCGCGCGAGGCGACGGCGACCGACCCCCAGCAGCGGCTGCTGCTGGAGATCGCGTGGGAGGCCTTCGAACGCGCCGGGATCGTGCCGGAATCGGTGCGCGGCAGCCGGACCGGCGTGTTCGCCGGCGTGATGTACCAGGACTACGCGACGCGGCTGCAGAACGTCCGAAGTGGACTGGAAGACTACGAGGGCTACCTCGGCAACGGCAGCGCGGGCAGCGTCGCCTCGGGCCGGATCGCGTACGCGTTCGGCCTCGAAGGCCCGGCGATCACCGTGGACACGGCGTGTTCGTCGTCGCTGGTCGCGCTGCACCTGGCGTGCCAGTCGCTGCGCCAGGGCGAGTGCGACCTGGCGCTGGCCGGTGGCGTGGCCGTCCTGTCGACGCCCGCGCTGTTCGTCGAGTTCAGCCGCCAGCGCGGCCTCGCGGCGGACGGCCGCTGCAAGTCCTTCGCCGACGCCGCCGACGGCACCGGCTGGGGCGAAGGCGCGGGTCTCCTGCTGGTGGAACGGCTGTCCGACGCGAGGCGCAACGGCCACCCGGTGCTCGCGGTCGTCCGCGGCTCGGCCGTCAACCAGGACGGCGCTTCCAACGGCCTCACCGCGCCCAACGGCCCGGCCCAGCAGCGGGTGATCCTCCAGGCACTGGCGAACGCGGGCCTGACGACGTCCGAAGTGGACGCCGTCGAGGCACACGGCACCGGCACCACCCTCGGCGACCCGATCGAGGCGCAGGCGCTGCTGGAGACGTACGGGCAGGACCGCTCGGCGCCGCTGTGGCTCGGGTCGCTCAAGTCCAACATCGGCCACACGCAGGCCGCGGCGGGTGTCGGCGGCGTCATCAAGATGGTGATGGCGATGCGGCACGGCGTGCTGCCGAAGACGTTGCACGTCGACGCGCCCTCGTCCCACGTGGACTGGACGGCCGGGTCGGTGGAGCTGTTGACGGAGTCCCGCGAGTGGACTTCGGACCGGCCGCTGCGGGCGGCGGTGTCGTCGTTCGGGGTGAGCGGCACGAACGCGCACGCGATCCTCGAGCACGTCGCCGAGCCGGAGACCGAGCCGGCGGCGGATGGTCCTGTCCCGTGGGTGCTTTCGGGACGGACGCCGGAGGCGCTGCGGGCGCAGGCTGCCGCGCTGCTCGGCCGGGGCGAGCTGCCCGCCGCGTCGGTCGGGGCGGCGCTGGTGTCGGCGCGATCGCTCTTCCGGCACCGGGCGGTCGTGGTCGGCGATCTCGCGGGCGGCCTCACGGCGCTCGCGGACGGTACTCCGGCAGCGAACGTGATCACCGGCGAGGCTGGCACTCCGGGCAAGGTCGCGCTGGTCTTCCCGGGGCAGGGCGCGCAGTGGGCCGGGATGGCCCTCGAACTCGCGGAGGCCTCGCCGGTCTTCGCGGCCCGGTTGGACGAATGCGGTGCCGCGTTGGCATCCTTTGTGGACTGGTCATTGCGGGAGGTGCTGGCCGACGCGGAGGCACTCAGCCGCGTGGACGTCGTTCAGCCCGCGCTGTTCGCGGTCATGGTGTCCCTGGCTGAGCTGTGGCGTTCGTTCGGGGTCGTGCCCGATGCGGTGGTGGGGCACTCGCAGGGTGAGATCGCGGCCGCGGTGGTGTCCGGTGCGCTGTCCCTTGAGGACGGTGCTCGCGTCGTGGCGCTGCGCAGCAAGGCCATCCTGGCGCTGGCCGGTGGCGGGGGAATGGTCTCCGTCGCCGCTTCCCACGAAACCGTGCAGGAACGGCTGATCGACGGGGTGTCGGTCGCGGCGGTCAACGGTCCCACGGCGGTCGTGGTCTCGGGCGTGCCCGAAGCCCTGGACGAGTTCATGGCGGCCTGCCGCGCGGACGACATCCGCGTCAAGCGCGTCCCGGTGGACTACGCGTCGCATTCGCCGCAGGTCGAGCAGCTCCATGACGAGCTGCGTGAGGTGCTGGCCTCCATCACGCCCTGTGAGGGAGACATCGCGTTCATCTCGACGGTGACCGGCGAATGGAACGAGACAGTCGACGCCGAGTACTGGTACACGAACCTGCGCAGCACGGTCCGTCTCGACACCGCGATCGAGCGCCTCAAGAGCGAGGGTTTCGGTACCTTCGTCGAAGCCTCGCCGCACCCGGTGCTCACGATGGCGCTTGGGGATGAGGTAATCGCGCTGGGAAGTCTCCGCCGTGACGACGGTGGGCTGACCCGCTTCCACACAGCGCTCGCCGAAGCCCACGTCAACGGCGTCCGGGTCGACTGGACGCCGGCTTTCCCCGACGTGGTCCCCGCCGACCTGCCCACCTACGCCTTCCAGCGCGAGCGGTACTGGCTCGACGTCCCCGAAGCCGAGCCGGTCCACGCCGACCCCGCGGACCAGCGGTTCTGGGAGGTCGTCGGCGACCAGGACGTCCCGGCCTTCGCGGGCGTCCTCGACCTCGCCGAAGACGCCCCGCTCGACGCCGTCCTGCCCGCGCTGGCGAAGTGGCGCAGCCGACGGCACGACGAGTCCACAACGGACTCCTGGCGCTACCGCATCGCCTGGCGTCCCGTCACGACGTCGCCGTCCCGGCTCGCCGGACGCTGGCGAGTCTTCGGCGACGGCGACGACGTCCGCGAGATCCTCACCGCCCGCGGTGCCGAGATCGTCGAGGACGACGAGAACCTGACCGGCGTGGTGGCCATCCGGCCGGACGCCGCCACCGCCCTCGAACTGACCCGCGTCGACGCTCCACTTTGGCTCCTCACCGAGGGCGCGGTGGCCGCCGGGCCCGACGACGTCCCGGATCCCGCGCAGGCCCAGGTGTGGGGCCTCGGCCGGATCGCCGGGCTCGAACACCCCGCCCGCTGGGGCGGCCTGGTCGACCTGCCGCCGTCCCTCGACGAGACCGCCGGCGCGCGGCTGGCCGCCGTGCTGACCGGGACCACCGGCGAAGACCAGGTGGCCGTGCGTGCTTCCGGCGTGTTCGCCCGGCGGCTCGTCCACGCCGAGACCGGCGAACCCGCGAGGCGCTGGCGGCCCGAAGGCACGGTGCTCGTCACCGACGCCGACGGTCACGCGGCCGTCCGCCTCGCCCGCTGGCTGATCGCGCGGGGTGCCACCCGGATCGTGCTCGCCGCGGCCGCGCTGCCCGGTGTGGAAACCTTGCGCGACGCCGAAATCGTCGAGGCGTACTGCGATGTCGCCGACCGCGACCAGCTGGCCGCGGTGCTCGAAGCGCACGGTCCGGTCCGGTCGGTGTTCCACACCGCCGGAGTCACCGACCTGGCCCCGCTCGCCGAGACCGGGCCGGAACAACTCGAGCGCGCCCGCCGCGTGAAGGCAGGTACGGCCGACCACCTCGACGCGCTGCTGCCCGACGACCTCGACGCGTTCGTGTTGTTCTCGTCCATCGCCGCGGTCGTCGGCAGCGGTGCCCACGGTGCCTACGCGGCGGCCAACGCGCACCTCGACGCGCTCGCCGAGCGGCGCCGGGCCCGTGGAGCTACCGCGACGTCGATCGCCTGGGGCGTCTGGGATGCCGACGAAGGCGTCGACCGCGAGCGGCTGGTCGCCGAGGGCGTGCCGCCGCTCGATCCCGAGCTGGCGCTGACCGCGCTCGGCCGGGCCCTCGACCACGACGACACCACCGTGGTGGTCGCCGACGTCGACTGGGTGCGGTTCGCCCCGGCGTTCGCCGCCGCCCGGCCGCGGCCGCTACTCGCGGAAATCCCGGAAGCCGTCGAGGAAATCCCGGTCCAGACCACGGGGTTCGCCGCCCAGCTGGCCGGGCTGAGCGCGGCCGACGCCCACCGCGCGCTGACCGACCTGGTCCGCGCGCAGGCCGCCGCCGTGCTCGGGCACGCCTCCCCGGCCGGGGTCGACGTCGAACGCGCCTTCTCCGAACTCGGCTTCGACTCGCTGACGGCGGTCGAGCTGCGTACCCGGCTCGCCACCGCGACCGGCCTGCGGCTGCCCGCGACCCTCGTGTTCGACCACCCGACCGTCACCGTCCTCGCCGGGTACCTCGGCGAACTGCTCGGCGGCGACGCGGCCGAAACCGACGCGCCGACCAGCGGCGCCGCCGACGAACCGATCGCCATCGTCGGGATTGGCTGCCGGTTCCCCGGCGACGTCCGCTCACCCGAGGACCTCTGGCGGCTGGTCGCGGCGGGCGGCGACGGCATCACGCCGTTCCCCGACGACCGCGGCTGGGACCTCGAGGAGATCTACGACCCGGAGCCCGGTGCCAGCGGCAAGAGCTACGCCCGCGAAGGCGGTTTCCTCGCCGACACCACGAAGTTCGACCCCGGCTTCTTCGGCATCTCACCGCGGGAAGCCCTCGCTATGGACCCACAGCAGCGGCTGCTGCTGCAGACGGCGTGGGAGGCCTTCGAACGCGCCGGGCTCGACCCGCTTTCCGTGCGGGGCAATCGGATCGGCGTGTTCGCCGGCACCAACGGCCAGGACTACCCGGCGCTGCTGGAACGTTCGACCGAGCAGCTGGAAGGCCACGCCGGGGTCGGCAACGCGGCCAGCGTCGTGTCCGGGCGGCTGTCGTACGTGTTCGGGCTGGAAGGCCCGTCGCTGACGGTGGACACGGCGTGTTCGTCGTCGCTGGTGGCGTTGCACCTGGCCGTGCAGGCGCTGCGGCGCGGCGAGTGCTCGATGGCGCTGGCCGGCGGCGCGACGGTGATGGCGACCCCGGGCATGTTCGTCGACTTCAGTCTCCAGCGCGGCCTCGCCGCCGACGGTCGGAGCAAGGCGTTCGCCGATGCCGCCGACGGCGCCGGGTTCTCCGAGGGCGCGGGCATGCTGCTGGTGCAACGGCTTTCGGACGCCCTGCGTGACGGCCGCCGGGTGTTCGCCGTGGTGCGCGGTTCGGCGGTGAACTCCGACGGCGCGTCGAACGGCCTCACCGCGCCGAACGGCCCGTCGCAGCAGCGGGTCATCCGTGCCGCGCTCGCGGACGCGGGGCTGAAGCCGTCCGAAGTGGACGCCGTGGAAGCGCACGGCACCGGCACGACCCTGGGCGACCCGATCGAGGCACAAGCCCTGCTCGCGACCTACGGCCAGGACCGCGACGAGCCGCTGTGGCTCGGCTCGGTGAAGTCGAACCTCGGGCACACGCAGGCTGCGGCGGGGGTCGCCGGGATCATCAAGATGGTCATGGCGATGCGCAACGGCGTTCTGCCGCAGACCCTGCACGTCGACGCACCCTCGTCCCATGTGGACTGGAGTTCGGGCGCGGTCGAGTTGCTCACCGAGGCGCGGGACTGGACATCCGAGCGACCGCGACGCGCTGGTGTCTCGTCGTTCGGCATCTCGGGCACCAACGCGCACACGATCCTGGAGCAGGCGCCGGACGTCGTGGCCGGGGAGCGCGAGCCGGTCTCCGGGCCGGTGCCGTGGGTGCTGGCCGGCCGGACCGAAGCCGCGTTGCGCGACCAGGCCGCCGCCCTCGCCGCGGTCGACGGCGATCCGGCGGACATCGGGTTCTCGCTGGCCACCGCACGTTCGCGGTTCCCGTACCGCGCTGTGGTGCTCGGTGCCGACGCGCTGGGCGCCGTCGCCGAGGGGACACCGTCGGCGAACGCGGTGACCGGAATCGCCGGTACGCCTGGCAAGGTGGCCTTGGTGTTCCCCGGCCAGGGTTCGCAGTGGGCGGGGATGGCCCTCGAACTGGCGGAGTCGTCGCCGGTGTTCGCGGCTCGCTTGGACGAGTGCTCTGCCGCACTGAACTCCTTTGTGGACTGGGACCTGCGAGCAGTGCTCAACGACGTCGAGGCTCTCAATCGAGTCGATGTGGTCCAGCCCGCTCTCTTCGCGGTGATGGTCTCCCTGGCTGAGCTGTGGCGCTCGTTCGGTGTCGTGCCGGACGCGGTCGTCGGTCACTCGCAGGGTGAGATCGCTGCCGCGGTGGTGTCCGGTGCGCTGTCCCTTGAGGACGGCGCTCGCGTAGTCACCCTGCGCAGCAAAGCGATCCTGGCACTGGCCGGACAAGGCGGCATGGTCTCGGTGGCCGCCTCCCGCGAAGCCGTCGAGGAACGGCTGACCGAGGGAATCTCCATCGCGGCAGTCAACGGCCCTGCCGCGGTCGTGGTCTCCGGTACGCCGCAGGCCCTCGACGAGCTGATCGAGAATTGCGAAGCCGACGGCATCCGCGCCAAGCGCGTCCCGGTCGACTACGCCTCGCACTCGGCACAGGTCGAGCAGCTCCGTGACGAGCTGCTTGAGGTGCTGGCCCCGATCACTCCGCGCACCGGCGAAATCGCGTTCATCTCGACCGTGACGGGCGAGTGGAACGAGACCGTCGACGCCGAGTACTGGTACACGAACCTCCGCAGCACGGTCCGTCTCGACACCGCAATCGAGCGGCTCAAGAGCGAAGGTTTCGGCACGTTCATCGAAGCCTCGCCGCACCCCGTGCTCACCATGGCACTCGGCGACGACGTCCTCGCGCTGGGAAGCCTGCGACGCGACGACGGTGGATTGACCCGCTTCTACACCGCCCTCGCCGAGGCGCACGTCAACGGCGTCCGGGTCGACTGGACCCCGGCATTCCCCGGCGCCCGGCTCATCGACTTGCCCACCTACCCCTTCCAGCAGGACCGGTACTGGCCACAGTGGACGGCCACGACCGCGGGCGACGCCGGCGGCCTCGGCCTCACCGACGCCGGGCACCCGCTGCTCGGGGCCGCCGTGACCGTCGCGGGCACCGGCGCCACCCTCCTCACCGGACGCCTTTCGCTGAGCACCCACCCGTGGCTCGCCGACCACGCCGTCGGCGACACCGTGCTGCTGCCCGGCACGGCGTTCGTCGAGCTGGCTGTGCGGGCCGGCGACCAGGTCGGCTGCGCCACCGTCGAAGAGCTGACCCTGCAGGCACCGCTCGTCCTG
>NZ_JAAGNB010001861.1:0-488 GCF_010550475.1 Amycolatopsis sp. SID8362 | reverse complement strand
CGTGCACACCGCCGGCGTGCTCGACGACGGCACGCTCGGCTCGCTGACACCCGAGCGCCTCGACACCGTGCTACGGCCCAAGGCCGACGCGGCGTGGCACCTCCACGAGCTCACCCGCGACCGCGACCTGGCCGCGTTCGTCACGTTCTCCTCCGTGGCGGGCACGTTCGGCGCGATCGGCCAGGCCAACTACGCAGCCGCCAACGCCTTCCTGGACGCCCTCGCGCGGTACCGCCACGCCGAAGGCCTGCCCGCGACGTCGCTGGTCTGGGGCCCTTGGTCGCAGGCGGGCGGCATGACCAGCGGGCTGACCGAAGCCGACCTCCGCCGGATGGCGCGCTCCGGGTTGCCCGCGCTGGCACCGGAAGAGGGCCTCGCGCTGTTCGACGCCGCCCTCACCACCGGCGCGCCCGTCGTGCTCCCGGTGCGTCTCGACCTGCCCGCGCTGCGGGCGCAGACCCCGGTCCCGGCGCTGCTGCGCGGCCTGG
>NZ_JAAGNB010001803.1:0-722 GCF_010550475.1 Amycolatopsis sp. SID8362 | reverse complement strand
GGCCGCGGTGGTCGTGGCGCTGACCGCCGTCCGCGTGCGCGGGCGATGGCTTTCCACCTGGCTCGTGGTGGGCTCGGACTACGCGCTCCGGGACCGGGCCCGCGACCTGCGCGGTCCGGCCGAAGCGGGCCGGGAGCTGCTGCGGCTGCTCTCGCCCGAAGCGACCGGGACCGCCGGCGACACCGGCTTCCTGCTCAGCCGCGCGGCCGGGATCACCGTGGTGCTGCAACCGAAGTCGGCCGAGCGGGACCTGACGAAGGCGATGCCGTCCCCGGAGTCCCTGCTGCCCCCGCCGCACGAACCGGCGGAGGCGGTCGCGGCGCAGGTCGTCCACCACGCGGGGATCGCGCGGGACCGCCCGCCCCGCGTGTGGCTCGCGCTCCAAGCGCTGCGCACCCCCGACGTCCAGCACGACACCGACGTCCAGCGGGCACTCGGCAATACGGTGCGGCGGGTGCTGCGCCGCCTCCGGCGTGACGGACTGCCCGCGCACGGGCTGACCGAACCGGAGCTGCTGGGCACGCTGGCCTCGCTCGCGCACGTCAACGCGGGGCGCGGGCAGGTCCGTGAGGACTGGAGCCATTGGTACAGCGGCCCGATCGCGCAGGCGACGTTCCGCCTCGACGGCTGGGCGGACCTGCCGCCGGCGGTGGCCCCGCAGCTGCTGCGCTGGCTGCCGGCGAAGATCCCCCGCGCGGCGGTCACGGTGGCGGTCACCGCCC
>NZ_JAAGNB010001756.1:0-1386 GCF_010550475.1 Amycolatopsis sp. SID8362 | reverse complement strand
GATCTCGCCGATCGAATGCCCGGCGACGGCGTCGGGCGCCATCCCCCACGACCCGGCCAGCCGCAGCAGCGCGACCTGCAGGGCGAACAACGCCGGTTGCGCGAACTCCGTGCGGTCCAAGCGTTCCTGGTCGTCCCCGCGCACGGCGGCCACGACCTCGGGCCCGAACTCCGCGAGGACGGCGTCGTACGCCTCGGCGAACACCGGGAACCGCCGCGCCAGTTCGCGGCCCATGCCGGCGCGCTGGCCGCCCTGGCCGCTGAAGAGGAACGCGGTCTTCCCGGGCACCGCGGCGCCGGTGATGGCGGCCGGGTGGTCGAGCGTCAGTGCGTCCCGGGTGGAGGCCGGGTCGGTGGCGAGCACCACGGCCCGGTGCGCGAACCGCGACCGGCCGGCCAGGGTGTGCCCGACGTCGAGGGGCTGATCGGCGAACGCGGCCAGGGCCGCCGCCTGTGCGTGCAACGCGGTCTCGGACTTGGCCGACAGCGGCCACGGCACCACGGCGGGCGCGGGCACCGCGGGAGTGTCCGAAGTGGCCGGTGACTGTTCGAGGACGACGTGGGCGTTGGTGCCGCTGATCCCGAACGACGAGACCGCCGCCCGGCGCGGCCGCCCGCGCTCGGGCCACTCGGTCGCTTCGCCGAGCAGCACGACACCACCGTCCGCCCAGTCGATGCGCGACGACGGCGGGTCCGCGTGCAGGGTCCGCGGCAGCACGCCGTGCCGCATCGCGAGGACCATCTTGAGCACGCTCGCGACGCCCGCGGCGGCTTGCGTGTGCCCGATGTTGGACTTCACCGAGCCCAGCAGCAGCGGGGTTTCCCGGTCCTGGCCGTAGGTCGCGATGAGCGCCTGCGCCTCGATCGGGTCGCCCAGCGGGGTCCCGGTGCCGTGCCCGTCCACCGCGTCGACGTCCGAAGTGGACAGACCGGCGTCGGCGAGCGCGGCGCGGATGACGCGTTGCTGCGACGGGCCGTTCGGCGCGGTGAGGCCGTTGGACGCGCCGTCGGAGTTGACCGCGGAGCCCTTGACCACGGCCAGGATCCGGTGCCCGTTCCGCTCGGCGTCGGAAAGCCGTTCCAGCAGCAGCATCCCGGCGCCTTCGGCCCAGCCGGTGCCGTCCGCGCCGTCGCCGAAGGAGCGGCAGCGGCCGTCCGCGGACAGGCCGCGCTGGCGGGAGAACTCGATGAACGTCGACGGTGTCGCCATCACCGTGACACCGCCGGCGAGGGCGAGGTCGCACTCCCCCGACCGCAGTGCCTGCGCGGCGAGGTGCAGGGACACGAGCGACGACGAGCACGCCGTGTCCACCGTGACCGCCGGACCTTCCAGACCGAGCACATAGGACACCCGGCCGGACGCGACGCTGCCCGCGCTGCCGCTGGT
>NZ_JAAGNB010001701.1:0-478 GCF_010550475.1 Amycolatopsis sp. SID8362 | reverse complement strand
ATCCCCGGTGGCGGTGCGGGCATCGCGGGCGGCTCCGGCACCGAGGGCTTCTCCGGAAGCGGCATCCCCGGCGGCGGCGGGGCCGGTGGCTCCGGCTTCTCCGGGGCGGGTATCCCGGCGGCGAGCGGTGGTCCTGGTGGCTCGGGCTTCTCGCCGTCCGGCATCCCGGACATCCCCGGCGGCAGCTTCAGCGGCTCCGGCATCCCCGGCTCGTCGGTCCCCGGTTTCGACGACTCGACGACGACGTCCGGCTTCTCGCCGTCCGGCATCCCGTCGAGCGGCGGCCCGGGCGGGAGCGGCTACACGCCGCCGTCGATCCCGACCATCCCGGACGTCGGTGGCGGCGGCACCACCATCGGCCGCGGCGGCAGCCCGATCCCCGGGTTCACCCCGCCGGGCATCGACCCGATCACCGGCCTGCCCACCGGCACCGGCCCGGGCGGCATCCCCGGCGGCGGCAAGACGCCGACCATCGGCC
>NZ_JAAGNB010001644.1:0-618 GCF_010550475.1 Amycolatopsis sp. SID8362 | reverse complement strand
CGCGGCCGCCCGGGACGTCGGCCACGCCCAGCACCGGCAGGATCGACGGCGCCGGCCCGGTGGCGGCCAGCGCCTTGCGCTCGCGCTCGAGCCCGGCCAGGGTCTCGCGGTCGAACGGGCCCGGGAACACCTTGACCGCCTCGCCGGCGGCCCGGTTCGCGTAGACCGTGGCGATCGGGCCGGTGGCGAGCAGGTCGACGGCGGCGTGCTCGATGCTCATGCCGCCATTCTCCCGCACGAAAGCCGTGCGGGGGGCCGTTTCGGACGGCAGGTTCCGGCCGTCGCCACCCATTCGCGCGTGCGGTGGCCGAGGCTGGTCACCATGCAGACCGCCGGCCTCGTCAGGCTCACCGTCGCCACCCCGCACCGGCGCATCGACATCGCGCTGCCGGAACACGCCGCCGTCGCGGAGATCCTGCCGGGGCTGCTCGCCCGCGCCGGCGAAGGGCTCGCCGACGACGGCGTCCCCGGTGGCGGCTGGTCGTTGCGCCGGGCCGACGGGACGGCGTTCGACCTCGACCGGACCCTCGGCGCGCACCGGGTGCGCGACGGCGAGGTCCTGCACCTGACCCCGCGGCGCACCGACTGGCCCGAGCTGGAGTACGACGACCTGGTCGA
>NZ_JAAGNB010001596.1:0-362 GCF_010550475.1 Amycolatopsis sp. SID8362 | reverse complement strand
GTCGCGGCCAACTGGTACGCGGGGGAGGACCCGTGGGCCAGCGTCTACGGCCTCCCGCTGCGGCTGGCCGGCGACGCGCGCGCGTTCGACCTCTCGCCGGTGTGGCTCGCCCAGGTCGGCGCCGCGGCCGCGTTGGAGTACCTCGATGGGGTGAACTTGGCCGAGGTCCGCGCGCACAACACCGGGCTGGCCGACGCGCTGCTGGAGAAGCTCGGGCTGCCCCCGCGCGGCACCGCGATCGTGGCGCTCGACGCCGATCCGGCGCGGGTCGAGGCGGCCGGCATCGTGTCGAGCGTCCGCGGCGGCCGCGTGCGGGTCGGCTTCCACCTCTACAACACCGTTGACGACGTCGAACGCGTTTT
>NZ_JAAGNB010001551.1:0-244 GCF_010550475.1 Amycolatopsis sp. SID8362 | reverse complement strand
GCGCGGCCAGTTCCGCCGCCGCGGGCACGCCGGAGAGCAGGAAGAACCGGCCGGGGCGCTCGGCCTGCGCGGAGCGGACGAGCCCTTCGGCGGCCGCGGCGGCCGGACCGCCGCGGGTGACGAACACCAGCCGCTTGTCGTCCTCGAGGTGCCCGCGCAGGTGGCTCAGCACCGTCGACGTCGCCAGGCGGACGCCGTCCGAGACGGGCAGGCCGACCGGGTCCGGGACCGGGATCAGCAGCAC
>NZ_JAAGNB010001503.1:0-318 GCF_010550475.1 Amycolatopsis sp. SID8362 | reverse complement strand
GGAGCTGCCGGGCGGGATCGCCGCCTTCACCGGCCGCGAAGCCGAGCTCGACCGCGTGCTCGGCCTGTTCGCCGGCACCCGGCACGGCGTCGTCGTCGCCATCGCCGGGATGGCCGGGGTCGGCAAGACCGCGCTCGCGCTGGAGGCCGGGCACCGCCTGGCGCGGCGGTTCCCCGACGGCTCGCTGCACCTGGACCTACGCGGTCACGCCGCCGACCCGCCGGATCCCCTGGACCTGCTCGACCGGCTGATCCGGGAGCTCGGCGGCGAGCCGCCGACGCCGTTGACGCTCGCCTCCGCGTCCGCCAGATTCCGCAC
>NZ_JAAGNB010001457.1:0-322 GCF_010550475.1 Amycolatopsis sp. SID8362 | reverse complement strand
GGCCCGCGGCTGGTGATGTCGGGTGGCGACGGCACCACGACGTTGACCGACGAGCAACGGCGGATCCTCGACTACGCGGCCCGGAACGGCACCGAGATCACCCTCGCGGTGAACGCCGAGGCGGGGACGGTCGCGCCGTTCCTCATCGAGTCGGACGCGACCGTGATCGGCATGGGCGGGTTCGGCGGCCGCGACGACGCGCCGTCGACCGCGCAGCTCGACCGGTGGCTCGCGGAAGGCAAGCTGCGGTTCGTGCTGAGCGGCTCCGGCGCGGGTCCGGTGGGGCCGGCCCGGAGCCCGGCGCAGGAGGCGCGCGGCGGCT
>NZ_JAAGNB010001405.1:0-519 GCF_010550475.1 Amycolatopsis sp. SID8362 | reverse complement strand
CTTCGGCGCCCGCTGGGCGATCGGCGGCTCCGGCAAGCGCGAGAGCGTGATCGAGGTCCAGGCCGCCGTCGACGAGGCGGCCGAGCGGCTCCGGCTGGCCGAGCGCTCGCTGGAGCGGTACGCGGCCGAGCTGGAAGGCGCCCGCGCCGAGCAGCAGGCGCGCCGCGAAGAGGTCTCCCAGGCCAAGGACGCGCTCGGCGAAGCCAAGGTCCGGCGCGCCCGGTCCTCCGAGCGGCTCAACCGGATGCAGCAGGCCGCCCGCCAGGCCCAAGCCGAGGTCGAGCGGCTCTCCGGGCAGCGCGCGAAGGTCGAGCAGAGCCGCGTCCAGGCCCTGGCCCAGCTCGCCGAGCTGGAGGAACGGCTCGCCGCCGTCGCCGAGCAGCCCGTCGAGGACGACCCGGACACCGCCGAGCGCGACGCCGCCGTCGAGGAGCTGGCCGTCGTCCGGCAGCAGGAGATGGAGGCGCGGCTCGCGCAGCGCACCTCCGAAGAGCGGGCCCGCAGCATCGCCGGCAAGGC
>NZ_JAAGNB010001359.1:0-202 GCF_010550475.1 Amycolatopsis sp. SID8362 | reverse complement strand
CTGCCACTTCGCCGCGTGAACCCGTTTCCCACAAGGAGATCCCGCATGACCCGACGTCTGGGCACCGACGACCTGTACGCCCTCGAATTCCCCGAGCAGCCCGCGATCTCGCCCGACGGCAGCCGGATCGCCTACGTCGTGCGCACCGCCGACCGCGACGCCGACGAAGACACCCGGTCGCTGTGGCAGGTCGCCACCACGG
>NZ_JAAGNB010001306.1:0-516 GCF_010550475.1 Amycolatopsis sp. SID8362 | reverse complement strand
CGGGCCGCCGACGTACCGGCTGCCGGACGGCCGCGTCACCGAGGCGTGGTGGTTCGAGCACGCCGCCCCGCGGCCGGTGCGGTGCGCCGGTCCGCAGGCGACGTGGTTCCCGGCCTCGCTGCTCTGAAGCTTCGGCCGTTGCCGACGTTTCCCGTGGATACGTTCGCCGCATGACTTCGCTTTCCGCTCCCGTGCCGCCCGTTCCCGTCGACGTTCCGCAGGGGAGCGTCGCGTGGCTGCGCGCTTCGGTGGCCCGGTTCAGCAATGGTCCCGACCACGTCCGGCGGCGGGGGCTGGCGGTGTCCCTTTTGGAGTCCGTCGGCGAGCTGCGCGACGAGGCTTTCGCGCGCACGCAAGGGATCGTGGCCGCGCTCGACGATTTCGACGTGATGGCGGCGGTCGCGCGGCCGGTGCCGGTCGGGGTGCTGGCTTCGGCGCTCGGCCTCCCCGACGTCTCGGCGGACGTGGCGCTGGTCGCCGCGGCGTACCACCCGCACGTCACGCCGGAGGCCGCCG
>NZ_JAAGNB010001253.1:0-351 GCF_010550475.1 Amycolatopsis sp. SID8362 | reverse complement strand
AAGTCGGCGGGCAGGCCGGACACCAGGGCGCGCAGCGCTTCGACACCACCGGCCGAGGCGCCGACGACCACCAGGTCACGCCGGAAGGGCGGCACGACGTCCACCTCCTCACCTGCGGCTCCACGGTAGCCGAGTCGGGCCGTTACGACGAGTAGCCCTCGTCGGCCGGCTCAAACCCGTCGGGTGCGCGACGTGCGCCCGCACGGCCCCGGCGAGCTCCGGCAGCGGCAGCACGGTGCGCACCATGCCGGTGAGGATCGCGGCACCCGGCATCCCGAACTCCACGGACGTGGCCTCGTCCTGGGCGAAGACGGTGCCCCCGCAGCGGGCGACCGCGCGGATGCCGGCCTG
>NZ_JAAGNB010001198.1:0-590 GCF_010550475.1 Amycolatopsis sp. SID8362 | reverse complement strand
TCGGTGAAGTCGAACCTCGGGCACACCCAGGCCGCGGCCGGCGTCGCCGGCGTGATCAAGACGGTGCTCGCCATCCGGAACGGCGTGCTGCCGAAGACCCTGCACGTCACCGAGCCGTCGTCCCATGTGGACTGGTCCGCCGGCGCGGTCGAGCTGGTGGCCGAGCCGACCGCGTGGCCGGAGACCGGGCGCGCCCGCCGCGCCGGGGTCTCGTCGTTCGGGGTCAGCGGGACGAACGCGCACGTCATCCTCGAACAGGCACCGGAGACCGCGCCGGTGACCCGCGCGCCGCGGGTGCCGCCCGCGGTGGTGCCGTGGCCGGTCTCGGCCAGGAGCGCACAGGCGCTCGACGCGCAGATCGCGCTCCTGCGGCCGTCGGTGGCCGGGGCGGACCCGGTCGACGTCGCGTTCTCGCTCGCGACCGGCCGCGCGCGGTTCGACCACCGCGTGGTCCTGTCGGCCGACGGCGAGGTGCTGGCCCGCGGGACCGCGCGCGAACGCCCGGTGGCGTTCCTGTTCACCGGGCAGGGGGCCCAGCGCCCCGGCATGGGCCGGGAGCTCTACGCGCGCTTCCCGGTGTTCGCCGAGGC
>NZ_JAAGNB010001149.1:0-266 GCF_010550475.1 Amycolatopsis sp. SID8362 | reverse complement strand
GGTGCCGTTCGCGGCGGCGGGCTGCCGGGTGACGGTGGTCGAGCCGAGCCCGAACGCGCTGGCCACGCTGCAGCGGCGCGCCGAGGAAGAGGGCGTCTCCGACCTGATCACGGTGATCGCGGACGACTCCGACGCGCTGGGCAGGCACGTCGAGGCGGGCTCGGCCGACCTGGTGCTCGCGCACGGCCTGCTGGAGATCGTCGACGACCCGGCGGCGGTGCTGACGGCGCTGGCCACGGCGGTCGCCCCGGGCGGCGCGGTCTCGG
>NZ_JAAGNB010001097.1:0-2157 GCF_010550475.1 Amycolatopsis sp. SID8362 | reverse complement strand
CCCGCGACGACCGCGGCGGCGATCTCGCCCTGCGAGTGCCCGACGACGGCGGCGGGTTCGACCCCGTGCGCCCGCCAGACGGCGGCGAGCGACACCATCATCGCCCACAGCGCGGGTTGGACCACGTCGACCCGCTGGAGTGCTTCGGCGTCGTCGAGGACGTCCAGTAGCTCCCAGTCCACAAAGGACCGCAAGGCGTCTGCGCACTCTGCCATGCGGGCCGCGAACACCGGATCGGCCGCGAGCAGCTCCCGTCCCATCCCGGCCCACTGTGAGCCTTGACCGGGGAAGACGAACACGACCCGGCGGTTCGGGCGGGCCACCCCGGCACCACTGCCTCGTTCTGCGAGCGCGGTGAGCCCGGCTTTCAGGTCATCGGTGACGACGGCGCGGTGGTCGAACGCCGACCGCTTGACCAGCGCCCGCGCGACTGCGGTGGCATCGCCGTTCACGAACGGCAGCAGCTGACGAGCCTGCTCCCGCAGCGCGGGCTCATTCCGGGCGGAGAGCACCCACGGCACCGGTCCGTCGACCGCAGCGGACGGGGCCGGTTCCGGCACGGCTTCGAGGATGACGTGCGCGTTGGTTCCGCTGATGCCGAACGACGACACCGCGGCGCGGCGCGGGCGGGTGACCTCGGGCCAGGCGCGGTTCTCTGTGAGCAGCTCGACCGCACCCGCCGTCCAGTCGACGTGCGGGGACGGCTCGTCGACGTGCAGCGTCGCCGGCAGCACGCCGTGGCGCATGGCCTGGACCACCTTGACGACCGCGCCGACCCCGGCGGCGGCCTGGGTGTGCCCGACGTTCGACTTCAGCGAACCGAGCCACAGCGGCGTTTCCCGGTCCTGGCCGTACGTTTCGAGCAGGGCCTGCGCCTCGATCGGGTCGCCGAGCGGGGTGCCGGTGCCGTGCGCCTCGACGGCGTCCACATCGGACGGGGTGAGGCCCGCGGTCGCGAGCGCGGCGCGGATCACGCGTTGCTGTGACGGGCCGTTCGGGGCGGTGAGGCCGTTCGAAGCGCCGTCGGAGTTGATCGCGGAGCCGCGCAGCACGGCCAGCACCGGGTGCCCGTTGCGGCGAGCATCGGACAGGCGCTCCAGCAGCAGCATCCCGGCGCCCTCGGCCCAGGCGGTGCCGTCGGCGGCGGCCGCGAACGGCTTGCAGCGGCCGTCCGGGGCGAGCGCCCGCTGGCGGCTGAACTCCACGAACGAGCCCGGCGTCGCCATCACCGCGACGCCGCCCGCGAGCGCGAGCCCGCATTCGCCCTGCCGCAGGGCCTGCGCGGCGAGGTGCAGCGCGACCAGCGAGGACGAACACGCGGTGTCGACCGTGACGGCCGGGCCTTCGAACCCGAAGGTGTAAGCGACGCGGCCGGAAACGACGCTGCCGGAACCGCCGGTGAACGAGTAGCCCTCGGCCTCCTCGGGCAGCGGGGCCAGCCGCGCGGTGTAGTCGTGGTACATCGCGCCCGCGAAGACGCCGGTCCGGCTGCCGCGCAGGCCCAGCGGGTCGATCCCGGCGTTTTCGAAGGCCTCCCAAGAGGTTTCGAGCAGGAGACGCTGCTGCGGATCCATCGCCGTGGCTTCGCGCGGGCTGATGCCGAAGAACTCGGCGTCGAACTGTCCCGCGTCGTGCAGGAACCCGCCGCGCGTGGTGTAGGTGCGGCCGGGGCGGTCGGGGTCGGCGTCGTACAGCGCCTCGGCGTCCCAGCCGCGGTCGGTCGGGAACTCGGTGATCGCGTCCCGGCCGTCGACGACCAGCTGCCACAGCTCGTCGGGGCTGGTCACGCCGCCGGGGAAGCGGCACGCCATCCCGACGATGACGACCGGGTCGCCCGCGACGGCGGCCGGCGTGGCGGTTTCCGCGGTTTCGCCGGTCCCGGCCAGTTCCGCGTGCAGGCGGTCGATGACCGCCGCCGGGGTCGGGTGGTCGAACAGCAGCGTGGCGGGCAGCCGGAGGCCGGTCGCGGCAGCCAGGCGGTTGCGCAGCTCGACCGAGGTGAGCGAGTCGAAGCCGATCTCCTTGAACGCGCGGCCCGGCTCCACCGCGGCCGGGTTCCCCAGCCCGAGCACGGCCGAGACCTCGGCGCGGACGACGTCGGCAAGCCCTTCGGCGGTCACCGTCGCCTTGGCGGCACTCCGGCCGGCGCGCGGGCGG
>NZ_JAAGNB010001049.1:0-240 GCF_010550475.1 Amycolatopsis sp. SID8362 | reverse complement strand
CGGAGCCCGCATGACCACCAAGTCCCGCGCGAAACGCGCATCCGCACCCGAACCACGTACGGAGATCGGTATGGCCACCCGCGTGCAACCGGCTTTCCCCTTTGTCGACGTCGTCATCGACACCAGCGCGCTGGTCCCGGCCGCGCAACGCTCGCCCGGCGTGGTCGCCGTGGTCGGCAACGCCGACGGGGCCACCGCGCCCGCGTCGACGCCGCTGGCGGTCACCGGCCACGCCGACGC
>NZ_JAAGNB010000948.1:0-827 GCF_010550475.1 Amycolatopsis sp. SID8362 | reverse complement strand
AGGACCGTGTCCAGGCCATCGATCTGGTCCAGCAGCTCCAGGCCGATCGTGCCCTGCCCGGCGCAGATCTCCGGCTGGTCGTAGGCGTGGCAGAAGAGCGCGCCGGAGTCCGCCGCGTGCTTCACCGCGGCGTCGTAGGCGTCGGCGTACTTGTCGCCGACCAGCTCGACGGCCGCGCCCAGCGCCCGCAGCTTCGCCACCTTCACCGCGGGCGCGTTCGCCGGGACGAAAACCCGGGCGGCCACGCCGAATTCGCGGGCGGCGTGCGCGACGGCGAGCCCCGCGTTGCCGCCCGAAGCGGCCACCACCCCGGCCGCCGACAGCTCGCCGGCCGCGATGATCCGGTTGAACGCGCCCCGCGCTTTGAACGACCCGGTGTGCTGCAGCTGCTCGAGCTTGAACCACACGCCGTCGTCGGCGAGGACCGGCGTCCGGCGCACCCGGTCCCGGATCCGCCCGGCCGCCAGTTCGACATCCGCAGTGCTGATCATGGGTCCAGCATGCGCGCCGGCCGGCCGTAAGCACCAGCGACGTCTCCTATGCTGGCGTTAGCGGAGCTGATGGCTGGAGGTAGCCGTGCTCGACGCCCATCGCCTGGCCGTGCTGGCCGAGGTCGCGCACGCCGGCTCGATCGCCGGGGCCGCCCAGCGGCTCTCCTTCACGCCGTCGGCGGTATCGCAGCAGCTGGCGAAGCTCGAGCGGGACGTCGGGGCGCGCCTGCTGCACCGGCACGCCCGGGGCGTCACGCTGACGCCGGTCGGGGAGGCGCTGCTCGGCCACGCGGAGACGATCGTCGGCGAGCTGCGCACGGCCGAGCGGACGGTCCG
>NZ_JAAGNB010000903.1:0-254 GCF_010550475.1 Amycolatopsis sp. SID8362 | reverse complement strand
GCCCTTCGAAGGACGCGCGCGCGAGGAGGAAGCCGTTCGCGGCGGACACGGGAGCGGTCAGCAACCCGACCGAAGCGGCGACGGCGAGCAACGGCACGAGCAGCCGCCACCGCCGCCGTTCGGGCTCTTCCCCGGTCCGGCTCGCCCGCCAGGCCGCGACCCCGGCGGCCGCCGTGAGCAGGTGCCCGGCGATCAGCAGCCAGAACCCGGCACCGACGGCCGACCCGCCGACGAACCGGTCGGCGAGGTAGAGC
>NZ_JAAGNB010000816.1:0-245 GCF_010550475.1 Amycolatopsis sp. SID8362 | reverse complement strand
GGAGGTCGACGCGGATCGGCAGGAGAACCGGCCGGCCGTGGTCGAGGGCGGCGTCGAACAGCGCCATACCCTGCTCGACCGCGAGCGGCGGCATGCCCGACCGGGCCATCCGCTCGCGGTCGGTGCCGGTCAGGGCGCTGGTCATGCCGGTGTCCCAGGCGCCCCAGGCGAGCGACGTCGCGGGCAGCCCCAGCTCGTGGCGGTGCTCGGCGACGGCGTCGAGGAAGGCGTTGGCGGCGGCGTAG
>NZ_JAAGNB010000726.1:0-415 GCF_010550475.1 Amycolatopsis sp. SID8362 | reverse complement strand
GCGGACGGCGGCGGGGGTCGCCCAGGGCGCCGTCGGCCGCCACACCCAACACCAGTCCGATCGCGCGCGCCGCGCTCACCCGTGCCCCCCGGCGGAAGAAAACTGCAGTACCCGAGGAGGCTACTCGACCAGCGCCGCGATCTCCTCACGTGCCTGGACGACGATGTCCCGCATCGCCCGCTCCGCCCGGTCCGCGTCCCCGGCCGCCACCGCCGCGGCCACCTCCAGGTGCAGCGCGACCGCCTCGGGCTGGGGCTCCGGGGGCATCAGGCCGTGCCCGGTCCGGCCGGTCAGGACCTCCGCGACGACCTCCGACAGCTGCGCGAACATCGGGTTGCGCGACGCGCCGAGCAGCAGGTCGTGGAACGCGATGTCGAACTCGAGGAACGTCCGGAGGTCGCGCGCGCGGGCCGTG
>NZ_JAAGNB010000667.1:0-4132 GCF_010550475.1 Amycolatopsis sp. SID8362 | reverse complement strand
GACGCGGGCGAGATCACGGCGGCGCTGCGGGCCCGGCTGGCCGGGCTCGACGACACCGAGCGCGGCACCCGGCTGCTCGAGCTCGTCCGGGAGACCACGGCCACCGTGCTGCGGTACCCGTCGGCGGCGAACGTCGAGCCGGGCCGGGCGTTCAACGAGATGGGCGTCGACTCGCTCATCGCGGTGGAACTGCGCAACGAGCTCGGCGCGCTCACCGGGCTGCGGCTGCCCGCGACGCTGGTGTTCGACCACCCGACCCCGGCGGCCATCGCGAGGCTGCTGGCGGGCGAGCTGTTCGGGGCCGAGGCGGCCGGACCCGCGCTGAGCGCGGACGAGGCCAAGGTGCGCGGGTTCCTGTCCACGGTGACGCTTTCGCAGCTGCGGGCGGCGGGGCTGATGGACATCCTGCTGCGCGCCGCCGACGCGCAGGGCGGCCAGCCCGCCGAGAGCGCCGTGGCGGACGGCGACGGCGACGTCCGGTCGATGGACGCCGACGAGCTGGTCCGCCTCGTTCTGGGCGGCGAAAGCTAGCCGCGGTGGCCGGTCCCGCGGGACCGGCCACCGCCACGGGCGGTAAAGACTAAGCGTTTTGCGAGTGGGTTTTGCACTTCACTCTCGGAGGGTGGAAACCCTGCCGGGCCTCGGTTCCCGGCGGGCGTCCATGACCTCGAGATGGAGTTGATGATGGTGGCGCCGTCCGAAAAGATCGTCGAGGCCCTTCGCGCGGCTGTGCTGGAGAACAAGCTTCTCCACCAGCAGAACCAGCAACTGGTCGACGCGTCGAACGAGCCGATCGCGATCGTCGGGATGAGCTGCCGGTTCCCGGGCGGGGTGGCGTCCCCGGAGGACCTCTGGCGCCTGGTCTCCGACGGCGCGGACGTCGTCAGCGAGTTCCCGGCCGACCGGGGCTGGAACGTCGGGGCGCTGTACGACCCGGACCCGGCCGCCACCGGGACCTCGTACACGCGCGAAGGCGGTTTCCTGCACGACGCCGGGAACTTCGACCCCGCGTTCTTCGGCATCTCCCCGCGCGAAGCCCTCGCCATGGACCCGCAGCAGCGCCTGCTGCTGGAAACGTCCTGGGAGGCGTTCGAGCGGGCGGGCATCGACCCGGGCACGCTCAAGGGCAGCCAGACCGGCGTGTTCGTCGGGGCGGCGTCGATGGGCTACGGCACCGGCCTCGCCACCCTGCCCGACGGCGTCGAGGGCCACCTCATGACCGGCACCCAGACGTCGGTGGTCTCCGGCAGGCTCGCCTACGTCTTCGGCCTCGAAGGCCCCGCCGTCACCGTGGACACGGCGTGTTCGTCGTCGCTGGTCGCGCTGCACTGGGCCGCGCACTCGCTGCGCGCGGGGGAGTGCTCGCTCGCGCTGGCCGGCGGCGTTTCGGTGATGGCCAACCCGTCGGGGTTCATCGAGTTCAGCCGCCAGGGCGGGCTCGCCCGCGACGGCCGCTGCAAGTCCTTCGCCGACTCCGCCGACGGCACCGGCTGGGCCGAGGGCGCCGGCATCCTGCTGCTGGAACGCCTTTCCGACGCGCGCCGCCACGGCCACCGGATCCTCGCGGTCGTCCGCGGCTCGGCGATCAACCAGGACGGCGCCTCCAACGGCCTTTCCGCGCCGAACGGCCCCTCGCAGCGCCGGGTCATCCAGCGGGCGCTGGAGAACGCCGGGCTCGCCGCCGCGGACGTCGACGCCGTCGAGGGCCACGGCACCGGCACCCCGCTGGGCGACCCGATCGAAGCACAGGCCCTGCTCGCGACCTACGGTCAGGACCGCGACCGGCCGCTGTGGCTCGGCTCGCTCAAGTCGAACATCGGGCACGCGCAGGCCGCGGCCGGGGTCGGCGGCGTCATCAAGATGGTGCTGGCGATGCGCCACGGCGTCCTGCCGCGGACCCTGCACGTCGACGCGCCCGCGTCCCATGTGGACTGGTCGGCGGGGGCGGTCGAGCTGCTCACCGAAGCGCGGGAGTGGCCGGAGACCGGAAAGCCGCGCCGCGCCGGCGTTTCGTCGTTCGGGGTCAGCGGCACCAACGCGCACGTCGTGCTCGAACAGGCTCCGCGCGAGGCCGGCACCGGGGAAGCCGTCAGCCCGTTCGGCGACGAGGTCGTCTGGCCGCTGTCGGCGCGCACCGGGGAAGCGCTGACCGCGCAGGCCGCCCGCCTGCTGTCCTATGTGGACGAGAACCCGGACGTGGACCCGGTGGCCGTCGGGTTCTCGCTGGCGACCGCCCGCGCGAGCTTCGACCACCGCGCCGTCGTCACCGGCCGGGACCGCGACGAGCTGCTGGCGGGCCTGACCGCCCTCGCCGGCGGCGCGCCGGCCACCGTGGCCCGCCACGGGCGGACGGCGTTCTTGTTCGCCGGTCAGGGTGCTCAGCGGCTCGGTATGGGTCGTGAGCTGTATGGCGCGTATCCGGTGTTCGCGGAGGCGCTGGACGCGGTGCTGGATCAGTTCGCCGCGCCGGTGCGTGAGGCGCTGTTCGGTGCGGACGCGGATGTGCTTGACCGGACGGAGTGCGCGCAGCCTGCCCTGTTCGCGCTCGAGGTCGCGCTGTTCCGCCTTCTGGAATCCTGGGGTGTGAAGCCGGACTTCCTGGCGGGGCACTCGATCGGTGAGATCGCGGTGGCGCACGTGGCGGGAGTGTTGTCGCTGGCGGACGCCTGTCAGCTCGTCGAGGCCCGGGGGCGGCTCATGCAGGCCCTGCCCGCGGGCGGGGTGATGGTGTCGGTGCGGGCGGCCGAGGCCGAGGTGCTGCCGTTGCTGGTCGACGGTGTGTCGATCGCGGCGGTGAACGGGCCGGAGTCGGTGGTGCTGTCCGGGGCCGAATCGGCCGTCGCCGAAGTCGCGGCGCGGTTCGAGAAGTCCAAGCGGCTCAAGGTGTCCCACGCGTTCCATTCGTCCTTGATGGACCCGATGCTCGACGAGTTCCGTGCGGTGGTCGAGGGTCTGGAGTTCGCCGAGCCGGTGATCCCGGTCGTGTCCACAGTGACCGGGACGCTCACCGCCGAGTTTTCGTCGCCGGAGTACTGGGTCACGCACGCGAGGGAGGCCGTTCGGTTCGGCGACGCCGTCACGGCGCTGCTGGCGGAGGGGGTGTCCACCTTCGTCGAGCTGGGCCCGGACGGCGTCCTGTCCGGCCTGGCCGCCGGCAGCGACGGTGAAGCCGCGTTCGTCCCGTTGCTGCGCAAGGATCGCGAGGAGACCCGCTCGGCCGTCACGGCGCTCGGCCGGCTCCACGCGCACGGCGTCCCGGTGGACTGGGCCCGCGCGTACGCCGGATCCGGCGCGCGCCAGGCCGACCTGCCGACCTACGCCTTCCAGCACCAGCGCTTCTGGCTCGACAGCACCGGCGGCGGCACCGGCGACCTCCGCATGGTCGGCATGGGCGCGGCCGGGCACCCGCTGCTCGTGGCCGGCGTCGAGCTGCCCGGCTCCGGCGGCCACCTGTTCACCGGCGTGCTCTCGGTCGAGCTGCAGCCGTGGCTGGCCGAGCACTCGCTGCTCGGCACCGTTCTGGTGCCCGGCACCGCCTTCCTGGAGCTGGCGATCCGCGCGGGCGACGAGGTCGGCTGCGACCGCGTCGAGGAGCTGACCCTGGAGGCGCCGCTGGCGCTGCCGGAGTTCGGCGGCGTCCAGATCCAGCTCGTCGTCGGGGCCGCCGACGAGTCCGGCTCCCGGCCGCTGAGCCTGTACTCCCGCTCCGAAGAGGGCGACCGCCGGTGGGTCCGGCACGTCAGCGGCCAGCTCGCGGTGGGGGCGCGGACACGGGACTTCGACGCGTCGGTGTGGCCGCCCGCCGAGGTCGTCCCGGTGGACCTCGAAGGGTTCTACGAGCGCTTCGCCGCGGGCGGGTTCGCCTACGGCCCGATGTTCCGCGGCCTGCAGAAGGTCTGGCAGCGCGGGGAAACCTTCTACGCCGAGGTGCGCCTGCCGGAGGAGAACACCGGCGACGCCGCCGCGTTCGGCCTGCACCCGGCCCTGCTCGACGCCGCGCTGCGCGCCTCCTCGGCCGTGGGCCCGCTCGACCGGAGCCAGCTCCCGTTCTCCTGGCGCGGGGTGTCCCTGCACGCCGAGCACGCCTCCGCGCTGCGCGTGCGGCTCACGCCCGCCGGGACCGGCGCGATCG
>NZ_JAAGNB010000616.1:0-2291 GCF_010550475.1 Amycolatopsis sp. SID8362 | reverse complement strand
CGCGGCGCCGAACGTCGGCGCGCCGTCGAGGTCGGCTCGCGTGATGCCGTGCAGGAGGACCGGGCCGGGCGGCACGCCGGGTCCGGGGTCGACCAGGGTCGACAGCTCGCCGACGACGGCGCCGTCGGCGCGGACCCGGACCGCGGCCAGCTCGACGACGTGCCCCGGCCGCAGCCCGGTCGTGCGGACGTCCAGCGCGGTGAAGTCGGTGCCCTGCGCGGGATGTCCGCCGGCGCCGAGCAGCGGGAGGGATTCGATCACGCCCCGCTGGTCGTTTTCCCGGCGGGCGTTGTCACAGCTTTTCGGCGTGGGCGCGTGGTTCGTGACGAGATCGTGACGGCAACATTCCGTCCGATAACGACTGGTGGTCGATCACGGGCCCGGGCGTAACAACGGCGGGAGGTTTCCCGAGTACACCGTCGGCACCCCGCGTCGAAGAACAGGGAATCCCGGATGAAGCGCTTTCCGAACTGGCTGAAGATCGTCTTGGCCGCCTTCGGCGTCCTGTTCGTGCTCGGCGCGATCTTCGGCGAGGCACCGGAGCCGGAGCCCGTCGTGGCGGCGGCTCCCGCGTCGTCCACACCCCCGCCGGCCAGCACGACTTCGACGACGGCGCCGGCCGCGGTCACCTACACCGTCAGCGCGGTGACCGACGGCACCACCGTCGTCGTCAAGGGCAGCGACGGCACCACGAAAACGGTGCGCGTGCTCGGCGTCACCGCCCCGCTCGCCGGCACGGGTTGCTACGCGACGGAATCGCTGAACTGGGCGGTCACGACGCTTTCCGGCAAAGCCGTGACACTCGGCGCGGAAACCGCGCGGGGCATCGCGGTGACCCTCGCCGACGGCCGGGATTACGCGGCTCTCGCGATCCAGCTGGGATATCTGAAGTACACCGCGGACGCGGCGCTGCCCGCGCTCGCCGGCGCCGAATCCGCGGCGAAGCAGGCGACCACCGGCTTGTGGGGTCCGCCGTGCAACGGCACCATCGACGCGCCGGCGCCCACCACGGCGGTCCAGCCGGTGGCCCCGCCTCCGCCCGCGACGACCAAGGCGGCGCCGAAGCCGCCACCCGTCGTCCGGACCACCGAAGAGCCGCCGGCCCCGGAACCGGACCACAGCGCCTACTACGCGAACTGCTCCGCCGCGAAGGCCGCCGGCGCCGCCCCGCTGTACCGCGGCGAACCCGGCTACCGGTCCGCGCTCGACCGCGACGGCGACGGCGTGGCCTGCGAACGGTGATCTAACCTGGTCCGATGACCACCGCCGAGGAATTGCTCGGCAGGCTCGTGGGCCTGGACCGGGACGGGCTGGCGAAGGTGCTGGCCCACCGGCCGGACGTGCTGGCGGAGCCGTGGCCGCGGCGGCTGGACGTCGTCGCCGCGCGGCTCGCGTCGCCCGAATCCGTCGACGAGGCACTGCTCGGGTTGTCCATGCCGCAGGCGCAGGTGCTGCGCGCGGTCCAGTTGTGCGACGCCCTGAACCAGGCGCCGGTGCCGCTCGGCGACGTCAGCGCGTTGCTCGGGGGCGCCGCCGTCGAGTCCTTTGTGGACGAACTCGCCGAGCGCGCCCTGCTGTGGCGTGAAGCCGGCGAGATCGTCCTGCCGGAAGTGCTGCAGCGCCACAGCTTCCACGCCGAAGGGCTCGGCCGGCCGGTGGCCGATCTGCTCTCGGAGCTCACCACGATCCAGCGGGCGCACCTGGCCCGCAACCTCGGGGTCGCACCCAAGGACCTCGTCCGGCACTTCCGCGACGGCGACCGCGTCCGGGAGCTGTTCGCCACCGCGCCCGAGCGGACGCGGAAGGTGTTGCGGGACATGGCCGACGGCGTCCCCGAGGTCGACGGCATGCCGCCGCTCGGCTGGGCGCTCGACCACGGCTTCCTGTTCGGCACCTACTACGGCGGCACCGCGATGCCGATCGAGGTCTCGCTCGCCCTGCGTGGTCCGGACCACCGGCTGCCGTTCACGCCCGAGGAGCCGGAGTACGCCGTCACGCACGTCGGGATCGAGCCGGGCGAGGCCACCTCCTCGGCCGCCGCGCTGCGGTTGCTGGACCGCGTTTCGGCGATCCTCGAGCTCGCCGCCGCGGAGCCGCTCCCGCTGCTCAAGGACGGCACGATCGGGACCCGGCTGGTCAAGAAGGTCGCCAAGGACACCGGGGCGACGCCGGCCGAGGTCGAGCTGGCCATCGACCTCGCGGCACAGGCCGGGCTGCTGCTCGCCGACGAGCCGCCGGTTCCCCGCCGCGGCCACAAGGCGCCGCCGCCCACGCTCGCGCCGGACCCGGAC
>NZ_JAAGNB010000480.1:0-469 GCF_010550475.1 Amycolatopsis sp. SID8362 | reverse complement strand
GCGGCAAGCGGGCCGCGGCCGCGTCGGCGAGGGCGAGCGTTGCCGACAGGACCGTCCGGAGGCCGCCGGTGTCTTCGGCGAGCTCGGCGGCGTACAAGCGGACGAGGTCGTGCATCCGGTAGCGGCCCTCGCCGGTCTGGTCCGCGCCGCGCGCCTCCAGCAGGCTCGCCTCGACGAGCTCTTCGACGGCTTCGTCGGCGTCCGGGGTGCCGATCAGCGTCGTCACCGCCCACGCCGGGAGGTCGGCGAGGCGGCAGCGGCCGAGCAGCCGGAACGCGCGTCGCGCGGGCGGCCGGAGGCCTTCGTAGCTCAACGCGATGCTGCCGCGGACGGCCAGGTCGCTGACCGTCAGCTCGTCGAGCCTGCGGACCTCGTCTTCGAGGCGCCCGGCCAGCTCGCCGAGCCGCAGGTGCGGGCGGATGGCCAGCCTGCTGCCGGCGATCCGCAGCGCCAGCGGCAGCCGCGCGCA
>NZ_JAAGNB010000431.1:0-305 GCF_010550475.1 Amycolatopsis sp. SID8362 | reverse complement strand
GGTTGCCGTACACCGGGACCGCGGGCCGGACGACGCCGATCGCGTCCAGCGTGCGGCCGAACGTCTCGCCCGCGCCCGCCACCAGCGGGCTGTGGAACGCGCACGCCACCTGGAGCCGCTTCGCGCCCAGCCCGGCGGCGCGCAGCCGCTCGACCGCCGCCGAGACGTCTTCGGTGGCGCCGGAAATCACCGTCTGCTTCGGCGAGTTGTGGTTGGCCAGCACCACCGGCGACGTGCCGAGCACCGCCTCGACCTCCGCCGCGGACGCCGACACCGCCGCCATCGCACCCGGGTCTCCCGCGGGC